>JAZRLE010000081.1:0-4348 GCA_045646665.1 Faecousia sp.
CTGGCAGGGGCACTAGGACTTGAATTGGGTTGCCTTAAGTTTTTTATGTAGCAAAAAGTGCGTTTTTTCTCCATTATTGCTATTTTAGCGTACTTTTTACTCTCAATAGTCCATATATTTTTCATTCTTCGTATTCCCGTAAGGGAAAAATAAGGGAAAACGCCCACAGCAGGTGCATAAATACGATGTGTTACTCAACAAATCCATACTTCACTTTGATCCGGTCCAGTTTTTCCAGCATGGGTTCGGCAGCGATGAGCAAAAAAATAACTGTTGCGGCGGCATGGACTAGGTCCATAGGAAGGCCGGATACATAATACGCCAGGATCACTTCCCAATTGATGCTCTGGGAGCTGTACATCAGAGCAGAAGCGGGATTCATAATACCGCCATAGATGATGACAGCGGCAAAGGCTCCGAAGGTTGCAAGGCTTCCCCGGCTGCGACGAAGCAGACCCTTACGGAAGAGAATGCCGGCAAGGAAGCCGATGATGCCCATGCTGAACATCTGCCAGGGTGTCCAGGGACCCTGAGAGAACAGCACATTGGAAGCAAGCATAGTAACCGCACCTACCAAGAATCCGGTCTCTCCGCCAAAGGCTACACCGGAAATGATGACCAATGCCAGCACCGGTTTGAACTGGGGCAGCATAAAGAAAGCCGAACGGCCAGCTACGCCGATGGCGCACAGCACCGCAATGGTCACAAGCTCCCTTGCCTTGGGTTTCCGGCTTTCAAAGACCAGGAAAAACGGCAGCATACATTCCAGCAATACCAGCAAAGCGGTGATATTGTAATGCTGATTGCCTAAGTACATGATACCCGCAAAGATGGTCACGGGAATGCACAGCAAGATCAGCACTGCGGCTACTAAGGTACGCTTGCTTAGCTTTCGTTGTTTGACGGGAGTCTGCAGCATCGCAGAGGGGGCACTTCTGCGACCAATGGCGACAATAAACACAGCCAGCGCAGCGATCAGTACAAAATAGAGCATAAGCTGCTGCTCACCGCTGGCGCTGATACCGCTTTGGTTAATGAGAGCGGAAAGATCTGTGATGCTGGTGGCATAGAAGAATACCAACAGCGCAACTGTCAAGGAGATTCCGGCAAGTGCCTTTCTCCAAATGGGCAGCGGCGTGGGTTTGAAGTTCACAGCGGATTCCTTCACCGCAGGCAGCGGCACAGTTTCCGGGATCTCCGGATCGGCGGGCAATTCTCCACCGCAGCAGCCAATGATATCAGCAACCGTCACCGCCTGGGGAATCAAGTGCCGTGCCATACGGTTTGCCGGGGTGGTATAGAAACTATTACCGGAGAAGAATTCTCTGGGCGTACCTTCCGCCACAATACTGCCGTCAAAGAACAGACCGCATTTATGGGCATACTCGGCGCAGAATGGCACATCATGGCTCACCATCAGAACAGTGACACCTTGGGCAACAAGGCAGCGCAGGATCAGTGCAAAGGTTACCTTGAACTCTGCGTCAAAACCTTTGGTAGGCTCGTCCAGAAGCAGAATATCAGGTTGGGTTAAAAGTACCTTTGCCAAGGCGGTACGCTGTTGCTCGCCACCGGAAATATCATAAGGATGGCGGTCTAGGAACTCTCGCAAACCGCAAAGTTCCACGATTCGGGCAACCTCTGCATCCTGCTGTTTCTTGGGGATCTTCTCACCCCGGAACACTTCGTACAAGTCCTCCCGGACAGTTCTTTTCACAAATAAGGTTTGGGGATTCTGGGGCAGGTGCCCCAGCTTGCCTTGCAAGCGCACATCACCCCGGTAAGCATCCCGCAGACCGGAGATCACCTTCAAGGTAGTGGACTTACCGGCACCATTGCCGCCCAGGATGGCATAGAACTCACCCTTGTGGAGTTTCAAAGAAAATCCCTTCACCACATCGGGACTGTCTTTTTCATAGCGGAACCACAGATCGTCACATTCCAAAGTTACTTCCTCTGGGTATACCGGGGGATTTTTTTCTGCAAGGGGCAAGAAAGCTTGCTCCTCCACTCGCCGGGTAAGGAAGTTGCTGCCGTCACGGACGGTCATGGGGCAATCCAGTTTTGTTTCCACTGCCGCCCAAACCCGCATGGCAGTAGGCATGGCAAGGAACATTCCGCTGCCCTTGTCCTTCAGCTGCAGACCCACATTCTCCGGCTTATCATCACAGATAATGGTGCCTTCATCCATCACGATGACCCGTGTGGCGAAAGGAAACGCTTCTTCCAAGCGATGCTCTGTCAGAATGATGGTAGTACCCAGTTCCCGGTTGATCTTGCCAAGTAAGGCAAGAAAATCTGCCGCTGCGATAGGGTCAAGCTGGGCGGTAGGTTCGTCCAACACCAGCACACCCGGCTGCATCGCCATAACGGAGGCCAGGCTGAGCAGCTGCTTCTGTCCACCGGACAGTTCGGTGACATTCTTATAAAACCAATTTTCAATACCGAAGAAGGCGGCGATCTCAGCCACACGGCGACGAATGGTGGGGGTATCATATCCCAAGCTTTCCAGGCCGAAGGCCAGCTCGTGCCATACTTTATCGGTGACCACCTGGTTTTCCGGGGATTGCAGCACGAAGCCTATTTGCTGCGCCTGCTCCCGCTGGCTCATGTCAAGCAGAAGCTTGCCTTGATAGCGGATCTCGCCGGAGAACAGGCCATGGGGCGTCAAACAAGATTTCAAATGCCGCAAAAGGGTAGATTTACCGCAGCCAGAGGGGCCGCAGAGGATCACAAACTCACCTTGCTGAACGGCAAAGGATATATTCCGGAGGGCCTTTTTCTCACCCTCCGGGTATGTAAAATCTACATTTTTGAATGAATAGCTTTCCATTTACATTCCTCCGCCCAGTTCAGCACAACGGGCATCACACACAGAATCAAATATACAAATTGAAAAGAAAGGGTCGCAGCATTCAGACCAATATAGCGGATGCTGGGGAAATACCGGAATCCAAAAGCAGAAATCATGCTGCCTGCCAGCAGATAAAAACCGCAGAAACCCAAGTAAATCAATGCCATCTTATCTCGATCATCAAAACGGTAGATGGAAAAAGCTGTGCGGCCTTTTAGTCCGTAACCACGGCTTTTCATACTGTCGGCAGTTTCAATGGCATTTTCCAGCGCCCAGGTGACCATGATGGACAGCACCGTGATTGCGATCTTTGTCCGCTGCCAAAGGCTGCCTTCCGAAATATCTCTGCCGATACTCTTTTGGGCATCCACCACGCTAGAAAGCTGGTCTTTGAACTTTGGGATAAACCGCAGCGTCATACTCAGCACCAGTGACATAGCCGGAATGATGCGGCCAAAGAGGTAGATAAACTTATCGGAAGTGATGACCCGATTGAAACTCACAAACCACAACACCACCGTGGCGATCATCACACCGGAAGAGATGCCATAAAGGATACTCTCCAATGTCAGCGGATTTCCCGTAGGGAAATACAGCAGGATGGTGATACCCTCGTGGCTGAAAGCCGGGTTTATGAAGGCTGTCAGCAAAACCATGGGCAAACACCAGCGGAGGCAAAACAGCACGGCCTTCTTTCCCTCTGCCTGCACCGCATAGATAGTAGCACAAAACAAGGATATTCCTTGGGCCAAGGGGTGGTTCAGTGCCATGGAAAAGCCGATCACCAAGGCAAAATACAAGAAGTTTACCAAGGGGTGATACTTTGAAAACCTATCCTGCATCTCAGCCACCAACGGCATAACCGCCACCGATATCGTTACCCAGGTCGCAGGTAAAACGCCACTCGACCACATCGCCATCCTTCAGCTGATACCGGGAGCAGCCATAGTTGGGATACCAGCCGTTGACCCGATACATCCAGCCGGACAAGGCACCGCAATCAAATTCATACAGATTGTGGATTCCCTCAATGTATGCGCTGTTATAAATGGGCGTCCATTCTGCTTCCATGTGGATGTCGTATTCCTTACACACCCGCTGTAACACATCGTACACCGATTCACCTTCGTAGAAAGTGACGGTCACAGTTGCCAGGATGACGCCATTTGACGGCACCATTTCCAGTTTTTCCGGGTCCAGCATATCCAAATTATTAAGAATGGTAGAACACTCAATGGAGAAAGTGCAGGTGTAAGCAGTTCCCTTGTCCACTTCCTGGTTATCCGGCTCTACGGGTTTGGGTTTTCCATTAGGAACAGGATCCGTCAAATACTGGTCCTTGGTGCCTTCGGTGGGATCGGTATTTCCGGTGTCCCCATCTTCTTCCGGCAGGGCGTCGGGATGGATCACAAAATCCCGGATGGAGCCATCGAGAGAAATATTCAAAATGGTGGTTTTACTGCCGGTGAGTGTCACGGAAGCCACAGCGATCTG
>JAZRLE010000082.1:0-32174 GCA_045646665.1 Faecousia sp.
GACTACATCTACTTTTACAACAATGAACGTATTCAAACAAAAACAGGAGTGGCGCCGCTAACGCTACGCCACTCCGCTTGAATCAAATATTTCCTACATAGGGGTGTTTTTGTACTGTCCGCACAAATTGGGGCAGTTCACTAGCCGGTGCGGTCATTATTTAACCGGGAACAGTTCCACGGGTGGTATCCAGCACGGAGGCTGCATCAAACATACCGGCAAACCAGTTTGCGTTGTGGGTCAACGCGGAACCTGTTACCAAAATACGACCCTGGCGGACATACTCGTTGGTGATGGAAATCCAAGGCTTTCCGTCGTCGCAGAAACCAAGGTAATAGCGGAATCCAACATTTTTCAGGGTGTCATACTTTTCGCCGGAGTAGATCTCATCATTTGTAATATCTGTCAGCTGCGCATAAACCAGTTTGTCAATATTACCCAGAATGGGAACTACTTCATTGGTCCAGCCGTTGAGATCGTTTTTGATCTGCGGGACACCTCTGTCACCGTAGGGGATGTTTTCGTAGGTGTAGCAGGCGAGAGTATAGCCTTTGTCCTGCAGTGCCTTAGCGACGGTCTTAGCCTCCTGAATGGCCTGCTTATACGCAGTCTCGCCGAAAGTGGATGCGGCACTGGGGTGGGTACGGTAGCCGAACAGACCGTTGTAACCGGTCAGCGCCAAAGTTGCTCTAGCTCCCCGATAGGAGAAGTTGGGGTGCTCTGTCAGGAAGTTTTCCAGAATCGGCACCATATCGTATGCACCGGTTACGGTGTTGCCGCTGCTGTCTACCATCTCGCAGGTGAAATTCTTTCCGTCCCACAAGAGCTTGCTGGCTATGCCGCAACCTTTGGCATCGGCGATTTTGTCGCCATCACTGTCAATGAGGTAGTAGTTGTAGTTTACATTGGTTTGTGTCAGCATAACAGGCTTCTTGCCCTTAGGCAGATACAGGGTCTTTGCTCTGTAGGAAGCGGTGCCGTCCGGTGCGATCGTGGTGTCAATGAAGTCGTCGAAATCCACCAGAATATAACCGTTGTTGTAAAGTTGCTGCAGGATCTTGGTAAACTCAACGGTGGTGATGAAATTGCGGTTAATGGAGTGTCCGTAGGTCTCATTGGAGAAACCACGCACGGGGTCAGCCAGCAAAAGCTGGAAGGACAGGTTGACGATTTGACTGGGATCGTCCCAAGCAACCATATTCTTTTGGGCGCCTTCGTACTCGATGATCTTGTCGTTTAAGGAAATGTACTTGCTTAGATCACCGCTAAAGCTGTTCAGTACCGCAATCGCGCTTTGATAGTCGTAGTTGGCAGCGTATGCTTCGGCCCGCTCCAGCAAGGTCTTCGCCTCCTGGTCCAAGCGCGCCTGTTCCTCGGCGGCAGCGGAGGACGCGATGATATTTGTGTCTTTTTCGTATCGGTTCTTTTGCACGGCTCTGGTAATGGAACCGATGATGAAAATGACGATCAGCAGCAGAGCGGCGCCTGCAATGCAAACCGGTAGATAGGTCTCCTTAAAGACCTGTGTTTTTGTGCGTTGTCTGCGTCGTGGATTTACCGGGCGGTCGGGCTTTTCGAATTGCTCTTCCATGTAAATTGCCACCTTTCTAAAAATATACGCAGTTATTATACCTATAAATCCGGCAAAATGCAAGAAAAACCTTCAAATTGCAAAAATCTGCGACGCATTGTGGATTCTTTTGCGTTCACACTTGAAAATGTGACGCTTTGGGGTTATTATAAGGATAAATTATGCTTAGGAGAAATGTAATGGAAAAGATTACCAGCTTTACCATCGACCATATCAAATTGCAGCCGGGACTGTATGTATCCAGGCAGGATAAGATCGGCACAGAAACTGTCACAACCTTTGACCTGCGGCTGACCAGTCCCAATGAAGAACCGGTGATGAATACTGCAGAGATCCACACCATTGAGCATCTGGCTGCCACCTACCTGCGCAACGAACCCAGTTGGAAGGACAAGGTGTTGTATTTTGGACCGATGGGTTGCCGCACCGGTTTCTATTTGCTGCTGGCAGGGAAGTACAATTCCGGTGATGTATTGGAGTTGGTAAAGGATTGCTTCCGTTTTGTTGCTGATTTTGACGGCGAGGTGCCCGGTGCCAGCGCCCACGATTGCGGTAACTATTTGGATATGAATCTGCCGATGGCAAATTACTGGGGCAGAAAATACAGCGATTTGCTGTCAGACATTGATGAATCTCGGCTGAATTATCCGGAATAAAGGAGTTTTGTTATGAAATTAGGTATCATTGGTGCCATGGATGTGGAAGTGGCAACATTAAAAGCTTGTATGACTGATAAGACAGAAACCACAGTAGCCGGCAGTGTTTATTGCGAAGGCTTGCTGGAGGGACTGCAAGTGGTAGTGGTGCAGTGCGGCATCGGTAAGGTCAATGCGGCGCTGTGTGTGCAGATCTTGTGCAGCCAGTTTGCGGTGACCCATGTGGTCAATACCGGCATTGCGGGTTCTTTGGATAAGGAACTGGATATCGGTGATTTTGTCATCAGCCGGGATGCAATCTATCACGATTTTACTTGTGGCGCTCTAAATCCTGCATATACGGTGGGGCAGATACCCGGATTTCCTGTCCGTCTGTTCCCGGCAGACGAGATGCTCGTAAAGCTGGCCTATGCTGCAGCGGACAGTCTTTGTCCGGGACACACCAAAATCGGCACGGTTGCCAGTGGAGATCAGTTTGTGGGTCAAAAGGAGCAAAAAGAAAAAATTATCTCTGATACCGGTGCGCTTTGCACCGAGATGGAAGGTGCAGCCATTGCCCACGGCGCTTGGCGCAATGGGATCCCCTATGTGGTGATCCGTGCAATTTCCGATAAGGCAGACGATTCTGCCGAGATGGATTATCCTACATTTGAGGCAATGGCGGCAGAAAGATGCGCACTGGTTACCCGTGCGATGGCAAAGGCTTTGACGAAGATATAATAAAAGAGACCGCATCGGACAGATGCGGTCTCTTGTCATAATTGGTTGCGAAGCAAGAGGAATTTGTTTGCATTTTTCGCAAGACGAAAAATAAATGTTCGGCTCCGTCGAGCCGTCGCCGGCAACGCTCGTCCGCGTTGCATTTAATTATTCAAATCCCCTTCAAAGCATAAAACATCCACACCAAAAGGTGTGGATGTTTTATGGCGGAGTGAGAGGGATTTGAACCCTCGCGCGCTTTTTAGACGCCTACTCCCTTAGCAGGGGAGCCCCTTCGGCCTCTTGGGTATCACTCCGAATGAAAAGAAATATTCTTTTATGCCAAGCCATTCTATCACGGTGCAGATGGTTTGTCAAGCCTATTTCAAAAAGAAAGACGGTTTTCTGCGGTGTTGGTCTTATTTAGCATTACCATCATAAACTTGTTCCATACATTGGAATTTGAGGTGGTACTATGGAACATAAAACCAACGAAATTATATTGCGCGGCTCACTGCAGGAACTTCCACAATTTTCTCACGAAAATCACGGCAAACGCTTCTACCGCTTTTATCTGGAGGTGCCGCGGCTGTCCGGTGCGGTGGATGTGCTTCCTGTGGTGGCAGAGGAACAGGTGCTGGGACAGCTTGACCCATCGGCCGGAGGAATGCTTACCGTCACAGGGCAAATCCGTTCCCACAATCAGCGCAGTGACGGTGTGCGGCATTTGCTGATTTTTGTGTTTGCGTCAAAAGTCGTTGCGGAGGATGGCGATCCGATCAATGAAGTAATTTTGGAAGGACCGTTGTGCAGAGAACCGACATATCGTCTGACACCTTTGGGGAGGGAGATCTGTGATGCGATGCTGGCTGTGCCAAGAGCCTTTCACCGTGCAGATTATCTGCCTTGTATTCTGTGGGGTAGGATCGCACAGGAGATATCCCAATGTCACACCAGTGATGTGATCGCCATTCGCGGTCGCTTGCAAAGCCGCATCTATACTAAGTTGACAGAGGACGGTCCACAGGAACGAACAGCCTATGAAATTTCCGCATTGACGGCGGAAATTGTGGAAGAAAATCTCTATTAACCAAGCCGGGCGGCGGATTGCTCCGCCGCACCAAAGCCACGCAGGTCAAAGACCTAACGACTATACCATCATATCCCGGAGAAGTTTGTCCGGTTCCTTGTAATTTCCTCTTTTCTTGTGGAAAAATCTGTGATAGAATTGTAAGGAAAGGTGTGGTGGTATGAAAAAGTTTGTTAGGGAGATTATTGACACCTTAAATGCTAGGTACCCGGATGCGCTGTGCGCACTGCACTATGAAAAGGATTATGAGCTGATGATCGCTGTGCGTCTGTCTGCCCAGTGTACGGATGCCCGGGTGAACTTGGTGACACCGGCGCTGTTTGCGGCATATCCCACATTGGAAGCGATGGCTAACGCGGATATCACCGATGTGGAAGGTTACATTCATTCCTGCGGTTTTTACCGCCAAAAGGCAAAGGATATCGTCCTTGCTTGTCAAATGCTGCTGACGGAACACAGCGGCAAGGTACCCGGCACCATGGAAGCGCTTTTGCGTTTGCCCGGTGTTGGCAGAAAAACGGCAAACCTTTTGCTGGGTGACCTGTATCAGCAACCGGGCAGTGTTGTATGTGATACCCATTGTATGCGCATCTGCGAGCGTTTGGGACTGTCCAAGGGAAGAGAGCCGGAGAAAGTGGAAAAACAGCTCCGCGCTGTCCTGCCACCGGAAGAGAGCAGCGACTTCTGCCACAGGATCGTTCTGTTCGGCAGAGAGATTTGCACTGCCCGTAATCCCAAATGCGAAGAATGTCCTTTAGCGCTTTACTGTAAATACATAAATAAAGGCTAATAAATCCCCCTTTGTCCGAATACACTTGGGACAAGGGGGAATTTGTTTGAGCAAAAAACTTCCGATTTTTTATAATGCTTTGCTGTTGACAGGGGTCAATTTGCTTTTGCGGTTTGTTTTCACCGGCTTTCAAGTATACTTATCCGGAGAAATTGGTGCAGCCGGCATTGGATTGCTGCAGTTAGTCTTGTCTGTTGGCGGATTGGCGCTGACTGCCGGTATGGCAGGTATCCGTACAGCAACGATGTACTTAACCGCAGAGGAGCTGGGAAAACGCCGCCCGGAGAATTATCGCTGGGTACTTTCCGGCTGTATGCGCTATAGCCTTTTATGCAGCGGTGTGATTGCGGTGACATTGTGTCTGCTTGCGCCGATGATCGCAAAGGTATGGATTGGGAATTCTGATGTCACCGGTGTTGTGCGCCTGTATGCCTTTTTTCTGCCAGTAAACTGTCTGTGCGGTGTGATGGTTGGTTACTTTACCGGCGCAAACCGTATTGGCACATTGGCGGCAGTTGAGGTAGCGGAACAGGTTTGCACGATGGGGTTTACCATAAGTCTTTTGCGTTTGCTGGCCCAGGGGGATCCGGTGCGCGCCTGTGCGATTGTGGTGATGGGCGGCGGAATTGGCGGTTGTTTTACACTGTTGTGCCTTTTGTATCTGCGAAAAAAAGAGAAGGCATTGGATGCACCGAAAATATCTGTCCGCCGCAGGCTGTTTGAGACAGCGGTGCCTCTGGCCTTGGCCGATGATCTGAAATCCGGTATTTCCACTGCGGAAAACCTGATGGTGCCGAAACGGCTTGCTTTATGTCAAAGAATCGGAGACCCACTTGCAGCATTCGGTATGGTCTGCGGTATGGTATTTCCGGTGTTGATGTTTCCTATGGCGATTCTGTACGGACTGGCAGAACTGCTGATCCCGGAGCTTGCCCGTTGTGCCGCTGCAGGCAGTGAAAAAAGAATTCGGTATCTGGCAAAACGCAGTTTGCGCCTTGCTATGCTGTATGGATGCTTGTTCTGCGGACTTCTGTTTTTGCTCAGTGAAAAGTTGTGCCTGCGGCTATATGACAACCGGGATGCCGGCGTTTATTTGCGGCGGTTTGCTTTACTGGCACCGATGCTGTACTGTGATGCAATCACCGATGCTATGATAAAAGGATTGGGGCAGCAGACCGCCTGCGTGCGGTATAATATTCTGACATCCGGTTTGGATGTGCTGTTTTTGTTTTTGCTTCTGCCGATATACGGTATGGAGGGGTATTTCTTCAGTTTTCTTGTGACACACCTTATTAATTTCGCACTGAGTTTGCGCCGATTATTAAAGCTGACAGGGAAGATCATGCCGTTAACCGTTCCGATGTTTACCTTGCTCGCAACCGCGTTTTCTATCATAACTGCCGGCTTTGTGATGAATCCCATCCTGCAGGCCATTGCATATATTCTACTGTTGGGAAGTCTTCTGTACCTGTTCGGTGTAGTCAGCCGGGAAGATATAGTATGGATAAAAGGCTTGATACGCAAAAAATAATGCAACCTGCGGTTGCAAAGTGTAAAACTATCCTGTTATACCAATCCTGCCACTGTTGTGCTATAATACAGCTACAAAGTACTTTGAATCTTTTACTAGGTGGGATTGTAATGCTGAAAATAGGCGAAAAGATCAAATCGTTACGGAAAGAACAGGACATCACCCAGGAAAAGCTGGCGGCTTATCTGAATATTTCCTATCAAGCGGTGAGCAAATGGGAAAAAGGAACAGCCCTGCCGGATATTACCCTCATACCCCGCATTGCTAATTTCTTCGGCATATCTGCTGATGAACTGCTGGGTATGAAAGAAACAGAGGAAACAGAGGAACTGAGAGGACTTGAGAAGATATACCACGAAAACAACCGCCTGGGAAAGATGTTCGACAATATAACTCTAAGCCGCAGGGTTTTGGAGAAATACCCCCGCAATTATCAGTGGATGCTCAATTTAGCCTATCCGCTGGTGCAATATGAAGACACGCAAGAACATCGCAAATACAGCAAAGAACACGATTTTTGCGGTGAGGCGATTCGTTTGTGCGAGCGGATATTGGAGGACTGTACGGTAGAGTCTATCCGTCACAGTGCGATACAGATCCTGTGTTTGGAGTATCCAAAGGTAGGGAAAAAGGATTTGGCATTAAAAATGGCAATGGAAATGCCGGATATGTACTTATGCAGAGAACAACTGCTGTCCCATATTTATGAGGGTGAAGAACAGATTGAAACACTGCAGCATATCTTGCTGCAGTTTCTTGAACAATGTGCCGGAATTATATGGATGCTGACATCCGATGTGCTTATGGGGAAAGAACTGACCAATGAACAGAAAATTGAGTGTATGGAAATCGCAGTCAATTTGTTGGGCTTTGTATTTAAGGATGATGAAGATATCAAAGGTCATAACCATACCTTTGTCCTGCATTATCTTAGATTGTCAAAATTGTGGTGCAAACAGGGGAATGCGGATAAGGCAATAGAAACCCTGCTGCAAGCCGAAAAGTCAGCGAGAAACTATGACGGGTGGGCAAACTCATCTGAAAAGACAAATTACCGTTCGGTTTTAATCAATCGATGTGTCAGTAATCCGAAAGGTATTGGCAAAAACTACGAGGGTACGGAATTAGATATATTGCGGAAAGAGCTTAATGACAAGCAATTTGACCTTATCCGGAATACGGAAGAATTTCAGCAATTACTAAGCAGACTAAGACAATGAAAAATGACCCACATCAGTGGGTCATTTTTCTTTTACAGTGCTTTTAAAACTTCCAACAGGTAATCCCAAGTGCGATTGAAGGATGCAATGTCCAACCGCTCACGGCTGGTGTGCAGGTCGTACATATTGGGTCCAATGGCCACGCAATCCACATCCGGCAGCTTCTCACAAAGTGTACCGCATTCCAAAATGCCGTGGGCACTTCTGACGATCATATCCTTGCCGTACATTTCCTTGTATACACGCTTCATGGTATCCTGCAGGGGAGAATCCTTCTTGAATTCCCACGCGGAGCATTGCCAGGTCAGCTCAGACTTACCACCGTGTGCTTCCGCCATTGCCCGTACCTTTTCCATCATCTCGGCCTTTTCAGCGTTGACACTACTGCGGCAAGATGCAACGATCTGCAGATCCTCCTGCAGCTCCAAAATGCCTATATTCATACTGGTCTGCACCTGCTTCGGGTTTATGGGATCCCATTGCAGAACACCATAGGGAATCTCGCCCAGCAGGGAGATCACATTCGCAGTACTCTCGGTGGTCAGTGCGTTACCGCCCAAAGCGTCCACATCGTCACCACGGATTACAGCATAAGGCTCATTGTACTGGGCGCGGATCTCGTCCTGCAGATGTTGGGCAACATCGTTGATCCGTTCAATGTGCATACCCAAAGCTACCAGCGTTGCCTCGCAGGAACGGGGAATTGCATTGGACTTGTTGCCACCCTTGAGCTTGGTGATGCAGATGGGCATCAGTTCCTGCACACGGCGCAGGAATTCGGCCATAACCTTATTTGCGTTAGCGCGACCTTTGTGAATGGCAGAGCCGGAGTGACCGCCTTCCAGACCTTCCACGGTTAAACGCACACAGGGTCCGTATACCGCCCGGCGCTGAACAGGAACGGTAATATCCGCCCGCGCGCCACCGGCACAGGCAACGGTGATCATACCTTCTGCACCGGTGTCAATGTTGATCAGTCTGCGACCCTTCAGGCAGGTCAGATCAATAGTCTTTGCACCCAGCATTGTGGTTTCTTCGTCAACGGTGCAAACTACCGCCAACGGGGGACGGGGGATGGAGTTGTCAGCCAACAGCGCAAGACCGTAAGCGGCAGCCACACCGTCATCAGCGCCCAGGGTTGTGCCCTTGGCGTAAATATATGTGCCGTCGTGGGTCAGATCCAAGGGATCGGTATCCATATTGATGGGGCAGTCTGCATCCTTTTCGCAGACCATATCAATATGACCCTGAATAGCCACAGGTTCGTGATCCTCATAGCCGCAGGTGCCTTCGCCGAAGATGATCACATTACCCCATTCATCCTGCAGATATTCCAAATTATGTTCTTTGGCAAAGGATACCAAATAATCGCTCAGCTGCTTTGTGTTGCCGGAGCCGTGGGGAATAGAACAGAATTTTTCAAAATAACCCAGAGGAGCCTTAGGCTCCAATCCTGCAAGTTTAATGGGTTCCATTATATATCTCCTTTTTGTGTGATTAATGCCATTCTAACACACAAAATAGTAAATGTCCAACAAAAAAGGGGTGCGAAATTCGCACCCCAAAAAGGAATTACTTCTTGCGGAAGGACTTGCAGTCAGTGCACTGATCCATAGTGGGGTTGCCCTCGTGGGTGCCTACCAGGATGCGGTCCAGAGCGCAGTAGTTTGCGTCGGAGCAGTGGTTAGCACACTGAGAAACGGTGCACTCAATGCTCTTGTTTGCTTTACAATCCATCGTGAGTTCCTCCTTTTTTGTTGATAGGCATAGTATGACCCATTTTTTCTTTTATACTCTTAGCATTTTCATTGACTTTTTTGTCATTAACTATTATAATATCTGCGGAAAATATGAAGACGGGATACCGTTTTTACAAAGAAAGGAAAATTTGCCATGATTTATAGTGCAGAAGTACAGCATATGTGCTCCGTGGCCAAGGGTGCTTATCACGGCCCCGCTCCCATTCCTGAAGAGGGTAAGTGGGTTCAGGTCAAGGAAATTAAGGATGTCAGCGGTTTTACCCACGGCATCGGCTGGTGTGCTCCTCAGCAGGGTTGCTGCAAACTGACCCTGAATGTGAAGGAGGGCATCATCGAGGAGGCTCTGGTGGAGACTCTGGGCTGCTCCGGCATGACCCACTCCGCAGCTATGGCTTCCGAAATTCTCATCGGTAAGACCCTGCTGGAGGCTCTGAACACCGACCTGGTGTGTGACGCCATCAACACCACTATGCGGGAACTGTTCCTGCAGATCGTTTACGGCCGCAGCCAGTCCGCTTTCTCTGAGGACGGTTTGGCAGTTGGCGCATCTCTGGAAGACCTGGGTAAGGGTCTGCGCAGCCAGGTTGGTACTATGTTTGCCACCGCTGCCAAGGGTCCCCGTTATCTGGAAATGGCAGAGGGTTATGTGACCCGTCTGGCTCTGGATGAGGATAACCTGATCACCGGTTATGAGTTCATCAATCTGGGTAAGATGATGGACTTCATCAAGAAGGGCGACGATGCCAACGAGGCACTGAAGAAGGCTAAGGGTTCTTATGGCCGTTTTGCCGATGCTGCCAAGTACATTGACCCCCGTCACGAATAATAGGAGGACACGAAAATGGCTTTGTTTGAAGGTTACGAAAGAAAAATCGACAAGATCAACGGTGTCCTTGCTCAGTACGGTCTGGAGTCCGTTGAAGCCTGCCGCGAGATGTGCCAGGCTAAGGGTTTTGATCCCTATGAAATTGTTAAGGGCATTCAGCCCATCGCTTTTGAAGATGCTGCATGGTCCTACTGTGTTGGCGCTGCCATCGCACTGAAGAAGGGCGTTAAGAACGCCGCTGAGGCTGCTGAGGCTATCGGTATCGGTCTGCAGGCTTTCTGCATTCCCGGTTCCGTTGCTGAAGACCGCAAGGTCGGTATCGGTCACGGCAATCTGGGCGCTATGCTGCTGCGGGATGAGACCAAGTGCTTCGCTTTCCTGGCAGGTCACGAGTCCTTTGCTGCTGCTGAGGGCGCCATCGGTATCGCCCGTTCTGCCAACAAGGCTCGTAAGGAGCCTCTGCGCGTTATCTTGAACGGTCTGGGCAAGGATGCTGCACAGATCATCTCCCGTATCAATGGCTTTACCTATGTAAAGACCCAGTTCGACTACTACACCGGCGAGCTGAAGATCGTTGAGCGGATTCCTTATTCCAAGGGCGAGCGCGCTGCCGTTAACTGCTACGGCTGTGACGATGTCCGTGAAGGCGTTGCTGTTATGCGTTACGAGGGTGTTGATGTTTCCATTACCGGTAACTCCACCAACCCCACCCGCTTCCAGCACCCCGTTGCCGGCACCTATAAGAAAGAGTGCATGGAGAACGGTCGTAAGTACTTCTCCGTTGCTTCCGGCGGCGGCACCGGCCGTACTCTGCACCCCGATAACATGGCTGCAGGTCCCGCTTCCTACGGCATGACCGACACCATGGGTCGTATGCACGGCGATGCACAGTTTGCAGGTTCTTCTTCTGTCCCTGCCCACGTGGAAATGATGGGCTTCCTGGGCGCAGGTAACAACCCCATGGTCGGTATGACCGTTTCCGTGGCTGTTGCTGTTGAAGAAGCCTTAAAGTAAGCAAGAATATGAAACCCGGGAATCGTAGGATTCCCGGGTTTTTATAATATGTTTTTTGCAAAATGCTATTGATTTTTTGCAGTGTTATGCTATTATAATATGCAAGCAAATATAGTTTTTGCAAAATATAGTGCTGATTTAACTTCTTTGTAAGGATTTGGAGGATGGTTATGGATAAATTGAAGTATGTTTTGATCGGTTGCGGCAATCGCGGCGGTAATTATTCAAAGTATGGTTATGAACAGGGTCACTTTGAGTTGGTTGGTATTGCCGAGCCGGATGATTTTATCAGAAATTACTTCCGCGAAAAATACAATATCCCCGAGGACAAGTGCTTCCGTTCCTATGAGCAACTTCTTGCACAGGAAAAATTTGCGGATTTTGCTATGATCGCAACACAGGACAAGATGCACTATGCTCCGGCAATGATGGCAATCGAGAAGGGTTACAATCTGCTGCTGGAAAAGCCGATTTCTCCCTCTGCTGAGGAGTGCCTTGCCATTGCTGATGCTGCGGAAGCCAAGGGTGTTAAGGTGCTGGTGTGCCATGTGCTTCGCTACACCCCGTTCTCCCGGAAGGTCAAGCAGATCATCGATTCCGGAAAGTTGGGCAAGATTCGTTCTGTGATCCATACCGAGTGCGTGGGCAATGTACATTACTCCCATTCTTTTGTTCGCGGCAATTGGCGCAACAGTGAAACTTCTTCTGATATGCTGCTGGCAAAGTCCTGCCACGATATTGACCTTTTGCAGTGGCTACTGGGAAGTAAATGTAAAAAGGTACAATCCTTTGGCAGTCAATCCTATTTCGTGAAGGAAAATTGTCCTGAGGGTGCACCCAAGCGCTGTGTAGAGGGCTGTCCCGCCTCCGGTGACTGTCCTTATGATGCTGTGAAGCTCTATCGTGACTTCTCCTATGAAGAGGGCGGCTGGCTGCTCTGCGCCGCGACTTGCAGAGAGTTCCCTACAGCTGAGGACATTGAACGCGTTTTGCACGAAAGTCCCTACGGTCGGTGTGTATTCCAGTGCGACAACAATGTGGTTGACCACCAGACGGTGAATTTGGAGTATGAAAACGGTGAGACAGTGGTCTTTACCATGGCTGCTTTTAACAAGGGCGGCAGACGCATCCACATTATGGGCACAAAGGGCGAGCTGATCTCCACAGATTTCAACACCGTTTCTTTGTTCCTGTATTGCGATGAGGATAAAAATTCTCCCCGTTACGGTCATAATAAAGAGGAATTTATCAACACCAAAGAAGGCACAATCGAGCAGACCGCAGCTGGCGGTCACGGCGGTGGTGATGCGGGCATTATGCACGATCTGTGGATGCTGCTGGGTGAGGGGAAGACCACCACGTCCATCTCGGATATCCGCACCTCCGTGAATAACCATCTGACCGTGTTTGCAGCTGAGCATTCCAGAAAGAATGGTGGCATCACCGTGGATGTGGATGAATTTATCAGCCAGCTTTAAGTGAAATGCGAACAGGACTTCTTCGGAAGTCCTGTTCTTGCATTTTGTGTATGTCTGATGTATGATGAAAGAAAAACACAAGGAGAGCACTATGAAGGAAGAGCTGTATACCATTCCGGTGAATGAAGGCTTTGAAGCAGATGATGAATGTCCTTTCTGCGCTATGGAACGGGATGTGGAGCGACAGGCGATCCGCTATGTGGTCGGACCTGCTGCTACTTATATGGAGCCCCATGTCCGTGCGGCAACAGGTCGGGTAGGTTTTTGCCGCCACCATCTGAAATCTCTTTACGATTACGGAAATCATTTGGGTGCGGCTATGATTCTGCAGACCCATGTGACATCACTGCTGGATGAGATAAAAAGCAAAGCAGAAAATGTGGAAATTCCGGCGAAAAAGAGCATTTTTCGCAAAAAAGAGCCAGCTGCGGAAACTCCTTACTGGCAGATCCTTGCTGCCCGAGAGGATTCCTGTTATATCTGTGATAAGATCGAGTATAATATGTCCCGCCACTATCACACTTTCTTTGTTCTGATCAAAGACGAGGAATTACGCAAAAAGGTGGAAAACAGCAAAGGATTCTGTGTTCGACATTTTGCCAGACTTTTGCAAGAAGCGGAAACTTATCTGCCGGACAGCCAGCGCCATTGGTTTTACACAACGGTTTATAAGCTGATGTGTGAAAATATGCAGCGCGTGAAAGAGGATTTAGACTGGTTAGTTGCCAAATATGATTACCGCAACGCCGGCGCGCCTTGGGGCAATTCTCAGGATGCATTGCCACGGATGATGCAAAAACTGCAGGGATTTTATCCCAGTGATCCTCCCTACAAGGAGAAATAACTGTCTGAAACAGGGGAATGTTATGGAGTTTAATGAAAAAATACAGGAATTGCGAAAGCAAAAAGGTTTTATGTAGGAAGAACTTGAAGCCTCTCTTTATGTGTCTAGGACAGCGACTTCCAAGTGAGAATCGGGCAGGGGATATCAATATCGAGTCTTTAAAGGCAATCGCAAAGCTGTTTTCTGTGTCACTGTATAGCTGCTTTGCTTAAATATGTAATCGGCACCCATTATGGGTGCCGATTATTTATGTATTGGATATTAAACTGGTTTTCTCTAATTTGACTTTGCGGTAATAGATGATTGTAATCAAACTGCACATCAGCCAGCCGGCCGGGTAGCTCATGGCAATGGGAATGATCTCGTTGCAGATTCGAGACATACAGAACAGATATGCCTGTCGGAACAGCACAAAGGAACCCAGCATAATGTACATGCAGGCTTTGCTGTTTCCTGCGCCCCGAAGTGCAGCGGCATAGATCTGGTTGAAGCAGCACAGCAGATAAAAGGGAGTCAGAACTCGCAGGAACATAGTACCGTTGGCGACGACTTCCGGCTTGTTATTAAGAAATCCAACAACATACGGAGCAAAACCCATTACCGGTACCATCATAACAGCAGTTGCGGACATAGAGATCAAAACCGACATGGTGACACCCTTTTTAGCGCGATCTACCTGTCCTTTGCCTAAGTTTTGACCCACAAAGGTGGTGGTTGCCAGAGCAATGGATTGCATCGGCAGGAACAGCAACTGGTCGATCTTCAGATAGGCCGTCCAGCCGGACATATAGTCGGGGGCGGGGAGACCTTTGTCAAAGAAATTGATGTACGATTGGACAAATACATTGGAAAATGCGGTAATCGCCATTTGCAGCGCTGCCGGGATACCCACCAACAGGATCTTTTTGAGAATAGAAAAGTGAAGCCGCAGCTTTGAGATCCGGAGTTTTACACAGCTGTCAGTCCGCAGCAATGTAATGATTACCAAAACAGCCGACACACCTTGGGACAGAACGGTTGCCAACGCAACACCCTCAACACCCATGTGCAATACCAGCACAAACAGAAGATCCAGCACGGTATTCAAAACGGCACAGACCACAAGGAAGTAAAACGGTCGCTGAGAATCGCCGATGGCACGCAAAATACCGGCGCCCATATTGTAAAGCATCAGTCCCACCATACCGGAGCAGTAGATGATCAAATAGGTGGTTGCATCATCTACGGCGTTTTCGTGCAGATTCATAAATCGCAGCATAAACGGGGTAATGGCAATACCCAATGCTGTAAAAAATACTGTCAGAATTAAGGTCATAGCCATTGCGGTATGGACAGTTTCCTGTACTTTATCTGTCCTTCCTGCGCCATAATACTGGCTGATGACAACACCGGCGCCTGAGGCAAGTCCCAAGAAAGAACCGATCAGCATATTGACGATTGGCGACACAGCACCAACGGCGGAAAAGGCTTCGTTGCTTACATAGTTGCCTACAACCCAGGTGTCTACGGTGTTGTAAAGCTGCTGAAAGAGATTGCCAAGAAGCAAGGGAATGGAAAATCGAATAATATGCAGAACCACATTGCCGGTGGTCATATCCACATCCCGCTGTCGGGATAGGCGGATGCTTCGCTGGGATGACATAATGATACCCTCTCTCGGAAATACTTTTATTTGACAATTGTCCGATCAAACGGTATGATAATACCATAAATTTAGATAGAAAGCAAGCATCGTACTGGAGTGGCTACAGATGGTAAATTACTTGGAAAATAATGATTGTCCCTGCGGAAAAATTCACACGGCATCTGTTGAGACGGTTGTGATCGGCAAGGGTGCAATTGAAAAAATCGGAGAGATTGTCAAGCAGTTTGGCGCAAAGAAACCCTTTTTGTTGGCAGATATCAACACGTTCGCAGCTGCCGGCGAAAGGGTCTGCAATGTGTTGGAGAGCATAGAAATTCCATATGCAAAATATGTTTTTGTCGGTCAGAACATCGAACCCGATGAATCGGCTGTCGGTGCCGCAATTATGCATTTTGATGCTTCCTGCGATTTGATTATTGGCATCGGTTCCGGCGTTATCAATGATATCGGTAAGATTTTGAGCAATATTACCGGGAATAAGTACATTATTGTTGCTACTGCACCCTCTATGGACGGATATGCCTCCGGCACTTCCTCTATGTCAATGGACGGTTTGAAGGTTTCTCTGCCCAGTCGTTGCGCTGATGTAATTATTGGTGACACGGATGTACTGAAAAATGCTCCGGAGCAAATGCTCAAAGCCGGTTTGGGAGATATTCTTGCTAAATATGTCAGCATTGCTGAGTGGCGGATCGCCCATGTTATCACCGGTGAGTATTATTGTGAGCAAATTGCAGCATTGATCCGCAAGACGGTGAAACAGTGCGCTGATAATGCGGAAGCGCTTCTCAGACGGGAAGATGGGGCTGTAGAGTCGGTTTTTGAGGGATTGGTGGTCAGCGGTATTGCGATGGCTTATGCCGGTGTATCCCGACCTGCATCCGGTGTGGAGCATTACTTCTCCCATATATGGGATATGCGGGGCTTGGAATTTGGTACACAGGTAGATCTTCATGGCATCCAGTGCGCAATGGCTACTTTGCAGGCTGTAAAGCTCTATGATGAAATCAAAAAACGGACACCCTGTGAAAAGACTGCAAACGCCTATGTTGAACGGTTCTCCTATGAAGATTGGAAAAAGGAATTGCGTGATTTTCTTGGCAGCAGCGCAGAAACGATGATTGCTCAAGAGCAACGGGAAGGGAAGTACGATAAATCGACCCACCCTGACCGGTTTGCGAAAATTCGTGATAACTGGGATATGATTTTGCAGATTCTTGACGAGGAGCTGCCCACATATCAGCAACTGTCTGATCTTTTGGATACGGTTGGTATCTCGAAGAATTTGCAAACGATCGGTGTAGATCCTTCCATCGCAAGGCGCACATTCTGCGTCACTAAGGATATCCGGGATAAGTATGTGCTGTCGAGGCTTGCCTGGGACATGGGCATATTGGATGAATTAAGTGAATTGCTATAGGGAGAATATTATGGATAAAAAGGAAATTTTGCAGCGCGTCAAGCTGTTTTTGTTTGACATGGACGGCACCTTGTATCTGGGTAACCGCCTGTATAATTTTACCATCGAACTGTTGGAAACCCTTCGGACAACCGGCAGACGGTACTTGTTTATGACCAACAATTCTTCCAAAAGCGTGGAGGATTATATTAAGAAACTGGAAAAACTGGGGATCAAAGCCACAAGAGAGGACTTTATTACATCCTCACAGGCAACAGCATGGTACCTAAAGCAGAACTATCCGACACATCGCCTCTATGTCTGTGGTACCCGGTCGCTGAAAAAGGAATTGGAGCGGGAAGGGTTTACGGTTACAGAGAATCTGGACGAAGTGGATTGTATCGTTATGGGCTTTGATACGGAGCTAACTTTCCAAAAACTGGAAGATGTGAGCCGTATGCTACTGACACGGGAGAATATTCCCTACATTGCCACCAATCCGGATTATGTCTGTCCCACAGAGTTTGGCAGTGTTCCCGATTGTGGAAGTGTCTGTGATATGATCTTCAATGCCACCGGCAAACGGCCTGTGGTCATCGGTAAACCCAGCCCCCTGATGCCCGAGCTTGCCATGGCACAGCACGGCTATGCCAAGGAGGAGACTGCTGTGGTGGGAGACCGGATCTACACCGATGTGAAATCCGGCTTGAATGCCGGGATCACCGGCATTTTGGTGCTCAGCGGCGAGACCACACCGGAGATCCTCGCCAAGTCTGAGGATAAACCCCATCTGGTGCTGCAGGATGCTTCCGAGATTATTACCGCACTAAAATAATCGTAGGGCGGGGGCTTGCTCCCGCCGAAAAGCAAATGGTGAAAGAAAAAATACGGTGGGAGTAAACCTGTGCCATACAACAAAGCCAAAACAAGGGCACCTGTGTCAAGCTTGACACAAGTGCCTTTTGTATTTGTTATATGGACTGCTTACAAATTTATGAGATAATTGTTTCAAAACCGCCAACCTTTTTGCATTTCTTTCCACTATATAGGTAAACGGTACCGAGGTAATAAAATGAATAAACATCAAGTAGACAAATTGATCGTCGAATATCTGCCTAAAATTTACGGTTTTGCCATAAAAAGAGCCTTTACTTATGAAGAAGCGGAAGAATTAAGCTCTGATATCGTTGCAGAGGTTTATTTATCGCTGCTTTCGGCAAAAGAAATCATAAATATGGACGGATATGTTTGGCGAATTTCTGAACACGTTTATTCGAAATTTGTATCCCACAAGAAAAACAGAGAAGGCATTTCCATAGACGGTATGGATATTCCCGATCATACACCGATTTGGGATGCGGATTCCGAGGCGGAGATCGATTTGTTGCGGCGCGAGATTGCATTTTTAACACATAGCCGACGCAAAATTATTTATTCTTTTTATTACGAAAATAAGCCCATTTCTACCATTGCCAAAGAAATGAACTCCCCCGAGGGTACTGTGAAATGGCATCTTAACAAAGCTAGAAATGATTTGAAGGAGGGTTTTATAATGGAAAGAAAGATTGGAAAGCTTGGCATCAAGCCCATTGAAGCAATCGGTTTTGGTCACGGTGGAAATCCCGGAAACAACGAAGGACCTGACCATTACTTAGGTAACAAAACAAATCTCAATATCGTGTACAGCGTTTACCGTACGCCAAAAACGATCACGCAGATTGCAGAGGAGCTGGGGGTTACACCGGTTTACATTGAGGATGCGGTCAAGGAGCTTGAGGATAACGGTTTTTTGGTCAAGCTCCCGGGCAATCGGTATACCACCTATGTGATGTTTAATCCTGAAACCTATTCCCTTGAACGGGAGGATATGCGCCTGCAAAAGCAAATGGAGGTAGCAGAGCTTCTGGTTCGTGAGTATGTACCCCTTGTGCGGCAAGCCGTTGCCAATGTAAAGGATATTTACATTCCAAGCGGAAACCGGGAACTGTTCGAAGCCGCCGCAATCTTCTATGCTATAGAGAACTACTGTAATGTTGCAATAGAGGTAGACCTGTCAAAATACTATATCAAGACCTTGGCAGGCGGTAATTTTGTTGCCTATATAACCATCCCTGCAACCCCAATTGACCCGGGGTATGTTTCGGCACGAAATTATCCGCTCTATTGGTATTGCGGTGATATGAACCGTTGGTCAGAAAAGTATACAGCTGTGTATTCCTGGTCCTGCGATACCCGCTATTCCTCCCGGAAAGGGTCTTGGAAAAACAATCTCGTTTTGGATTATGAATTTCTGTATGAGTTTATGACAGGGCAGATAGACGACACCCTGGCCAACAAGGAAAAGTTTGACCGCCTGCGGGAACGGGGCTATTTAACAAAGGATAACAAAGTGGGCATAATGGTAATGCGTGGCGAAGCAGAAGCGTTTTTCTCCAACCTGCCGTCCCTGAGCGACGAACTGAAACAGACATTTGCAGACTACGCCCTGGAACAGGCAACCCTTGCCGCAAAGGATTACCCCCAGCAAATGCGTGATCTGGTAATTGGCAGAGATGTGCGTGGCTTCGTAGGCGGCACGGTTGCCCTTATGGTAATGGATATCCTTTACGGAAACGGTACATTACGCCCGCTTACAGAAGATGAAAAGGTGACCTCAAACCTGTTGATGTTTTGCGATAGACTACCGAATGAATAAACAAACACCGCAAGAAGGCAATAGAAGCCTTCTTGCGGTGTATACTTATTCCTCCACAGGAACAGGCAATTCTACAATGGTAGGCTCGTGACCCATTGCGGGGATGATCTTCTCCAACAGGTCGCTGGTTTTCAGTCGAAGACTGGAGGTGTTGATACAGGGGTGCACACCCACATATTCGGCATCCAAAACCGGTGCGTCGATCACGAGACGGACACGGGCGTTTTTGTCATTCATAAGACCAAGAACGCTTAAAGAACCCGGTGTGATGTCCAAAAACTCCTCCATAAACTCCCCGGATGCAAAGGAAAGTCTGGAAACACCCAACAGTGCGGAAAGGTCTTTTGTCTTGAAAACCTTATCGCCGGGCATCAGCAGAATGTAGAAGTCCGTCTGCTGCCGATTGCACAGGAACAGATTTTTGCACATTGCTGTGCCCAGTACCCGGTCAACCGCCTCGCAGGCTTCCATGGTCATGGCAGCTTCGTGATCTACACGATCATAGCAGACATTTAACTTGTCCAAAAAATCATATACTCGGATTTCTTTTTCCAATCTTTCGGTAGGATCACAAGGCCGTCCGTTTTCTAAAACCATTGATAATTCCTCTTTTCTTCAAGTTTACCACATTATACCACAGTATTATTCCGAAATCTACAAATAATTACCGCCACCTTGTAAAAAGTGGCGGTAATATGTATGTGTTTAACCTAAGAAATCCTGTGCGATTTGGAAATACAGTGCAGCACCGTAAGGAAGTGCATCCGGATCCACGGTGTACCGGGGGTTGTGAAGCGGATAAGGTTCAGCATCCGGGTTGCGCACACCGATGGAGTAATAACAGCCAGGTGCTTTTTGCAGGAAATAACCGATGTCCTCAGTACCCAGACTGGGGTTGGGAGTAGTTCGCACATTCTCACTACCAAGGAGCTTGGTAGCAGCCCCCCGCATCAGCTGAGTCATAGCCTCATCGTTGATAGAGGCGGCATAACCATCCCGCATATCAATGTCGACTTCCACATTCATTGCAGCGGCAATACCGCTGATGATCTGTTTGAAATCTTCCTTAGCGCGTGAACGGGTCTCGGGATTCAGTGTCCGCATAATACCCTTAAGCTCAGCGGTCTCCGGAATGATGTTGCCAACAGTACCTGCGTGGAATGCGCCAACTGTTATGACAATGGAATCAGTCGGGTGTGTGCGGCGACTGCAGATGGTCTGCAATGCTACAACAGCCTGACTGGCTGCAACGATCACATCCGTACCCGCGCTGGGATTGGCGCCGTGGGTACCCTTACCGTGGAAAGTAATGGTGAAGGGATTGCTGGCGGCGCTGGTAGGACCGGGACGAACGGATACTGTGCCCATAGGCAGGGGACCGGAATGTCCAAAGAATACTGCATCCACCTTGGGGTTCTCCATACAGCCTGCTGCGATCATACGCTCGGCACCACCGTCGCCTTCCTCGTTAGGTTGGAAGAACAGTTTGACATTGCCGCACAGTTCATCCTTGTGGTCAGCAAACAGCTTGGCTGCGCCCAGGAGCATGGTTGTGTGGGAATCGTGACCGCAGGAGTGCATCAAACCAGGTGTTTGAGACTTGTAAGGCAGATTGGTTTCTTCCTGCATAGGAAGTGCATCCATATCAGCACGGAAGGCTACCGTTTTGCCGGGCTTTCCGCCGCGGATAATGCCAAGCACACCGGTTTCGGCTATAGGCTCAGCCTCAACACCCATCTTCTTCAGTTCCTCAAGAACCAAAGCCTGGGTCTTGTATTCCTTGCCGCCGATTTCGGGATTCTTGTGCAGCTGGAAGAAAATTTCATTCAACCAGGGGGATAAGGACTTTGCTTCCTGCAAAAGTGCGTTACTCATAATTAACCTCCAAGACTCCAATTACAGGATCTTGAGCAGTTCCTCCATGGAATAGCCAGCCAGACCCAGAGTGTCCAGAGTACGAGCCTTTTCGGCCTTGTAGTCTCTGCCCATGATGGAAGAAACAATCTGCAGCATAGCGCGCATATTGGGAACATCGACACCGAGCTTTTCTGCCATATCGGTCCACAGAACCAGACCGAAACCGCAGTCCTCGTTGTAGTAACGGTAGTCCAGCTGTGTCTGTGCCTTGATACCCTTGAAGCCGGGAGCCAGAGAATAACCGGTGGTGTAGTTGTTGGCAGCCATATAGCCCTGACGGACACCGATAGCGGGGTCGCTCTCGATGGTCAGACCCATAGCAGCGCCCAAAGCGATACGCTCGTCGTCGATTGCCTTCAACAGGTTGCCAACACCGTTGGTAACACCTTCTTCATAGAAGAAGAAATCGTCGGGACCTTCAATACGGGCAGCGTTCAGTGTGGTGATGCAGGGGTGCAGCACGGGGTTAGCGTTCTGCAGGCAGGTCTGGAAGATGTTAGCTGCCTTCTCAATGCCATCGTGAACGGGCTTCAGCAGGTCGAAGACCATGTCGTTCTTGGTGCTGGGCAGAGTCGCCAGCAAATAACCGGCCTTCAGGCGGTTGTAAACAGCGATCTTGCCGTCAGCGATGATACGGACAGCGTAGGGCAGGGTGGAGGTGTCAGAAACGATGATGGAGTTGTCGTCGATTGCCAGACCCAGGGACATCTTGAACAGGATAGCGCCCATGCAGGAGCTGGGGCAGACAACATAGATCTGACCGGCCTTCTTATAGGGTGCGCAAGCCTTAGCGAAAGGCTCAGTAGCGTATGCAGGGCCAACAGCAAAGATTAAGGTGGTGTCCTTCAGACACTCTTCAATGTCGTGACCGGCATACTTGATAGGCTGGAAGCCATCCATTTCGCCCTCACTGTAGATACCGCCGGCGGCGTTGATGGCCTTGATCTGACGGTCAAACTGAGGGAAGTCGAACATGTAAATGTCGTGACCTGCTCTTGCCCACTCAAAAGCGATTGCGCAGGCGCCATTACCGGAACCGAGAACTGCTACTTTCATAATAACGAACTCCTTTAATTTTGTTTTATGATTTTGAAATATATTGCAAGGTGCGAAACCTTGTTATTTCCCTTTTTTGCGGCGAAAAATGAAATAAGTCATCCACCGGGGATTGCGTTCAGCGTGGAGCACCTCGGCTGAGGCATAGACGATGGTGCCTTCCTCACGGACAATACCCTCTTTGACCCACTTCTTATATTTTTTAGAGGTCCAGCTGGGATCCAGGACGGTGATTTCGTCATTCTCATCTGCAGCCATCAGAGCGATATAGTGACCTCCATTGGTGAAAATGCCCTTATTGCCATCACAAAAGGCTGTGACAGTTGCTACGACACCGCCGCCGTTGTGCAATGCCTTTACGACTTCGTTAATGTCATTTGTCATAGTAAAATCCAAGTTGAATTTTTCTGCTACGACAGGTCCGAGAATCTTCATATCCGTTCCGTCACCGTGGTTTGCACCAGTGGAAATGGAAAGTTCGGTGCATTCCCGCACAGAGAATTCCTCTGTGGTCAGATGGTCAATAACCATACAGGTGCTGCAGAGACCGCAGCCACCGCTGCGAACGGTGCCGTTTTTACCGTAAGGATCATTGGGATGATCCATACACTGGGGATAGGGTATGTAGGAATATCTGCGTTGATTGATATGTTTCATACAGTACCTCACATCACATTTTGCTGGATTATGGAAATACTTGCAATCTTTGCGAATATATTATATACTCTGCTTATAAATAACGCAAGTTAATGTTTTTTATATTTTGTATAAAAATATGTAATGTGGGAGCTGAAGTTACAATGAGTCTGCAAAAGTATAATGCACTTCTGAAAACAGTGGAATTAGGCAGTATCAGCCAGGCTGCCGAACAGATGGGATACACACAACCGGCAGTGAGCCGTATGATTTCCGATTTAGAGAAAGCGTGGGGTGTGGAACTGCTACGGCGCAGCCGCGCCGGTCTCGAGGTCAGCTCTGTATGTCAGCGTTTGTTGCCGATTTTACGGGCGATTCAGGCAGAATGCGAGGAATTGGAGTATACAGTTGGAGAATTTCATGGGATCCACACCGGACTTGTCCGCGTCGGTACCTTTACCAGTGTGGCGGATATGTGGATACCGGACATTTTGCAACCTTTCCGCAGCAAGTACCCGAATATCGCATTCTCGCTGATCAATATGGAGTCATATGCGGAAATTGAGGATCACATCCGCCACGGAAAATTGGATTGCGGTTTTGTGCGTTTGCCTACTACTAATGATCTGCAGACGCATTTTTTAATGCGGGATGAATTGGTGGCAGTGCTGCCGCCGAAGCACCCGCTGGCGGATGCTCCGCTGTTTCCAGTGGAGCAGCTTGATGGCGCGCCGTTTATTATGATTCGGGAAAAGGCGGATTTTGAGGTGTCACAGTTTCTGGAAACGGTGCCATACAAACCTGTGGTATGTTACGAGGCCAGTAGTGACCATACGATTTTGTCAATGGTAGAATCCGGACTGGGAATCAGCATTACCCACTCTCTGATTGCAAACAATCCCCGTTATAATGTAGTCTGTAAACGGTTTGAAAACAGTCAGCATCGTGATATTGCCATAGCTACAGATAAAAACGCTCGCATTACCAGCGCTACACGGTTGTTTATTGAGCATGTACGGGAGTGCGTCGGCGGAAATGAATGTATTGCTGTGGATTCTAGTCCTGATTGCAAGCAAAAACAGGGAGGCATTTAGCCTCCCTGTTTTTTGGTGCGAGAGATGGGACTCGTTTGCATTTTCGCTTTTGGCGAAAATTAAGGTTCGTCGCCATCGAGCTGGCGGCGGCAACGCTCGTCCGCATTGCATTCAATTGTTCGAGTCCCCTCCATAGAAAGAAATAAGCAGAAATGGCGTAAAACCATTTCTGCTTATTTGGTGCGAGAGATGGGACTCGAACCCACACGGCGTAACCACACGCACCTCAAACGTGCTTGTCTACCATTCCAACACTCTCGCAAGTGCACTAGTGCATTATAACCCTTTGGTGCGTGTTTGTCAATATTTTTTTAGCTGTATGATATTGAGGTTTTTCGGATTTTGTGATATACTCCCGGTAGAAATGCGGAAGGAGACAACCTATGACACGATTCTTTGTGACACCGGAAGAAATGCGACCAAACTTTCTTGTACTGACCGGCGAGAATGCCGCTCATGCGAAAGTGCTGCGACTGCAGCCCGGAGAAGATGTTCTTGTTTGTGACGGTATAGGTAATGAATGTATCTGTACTGTCAGCGATGTCAGCTCCGGACAAATCAGCCTTGTGGTGAACAGCAGGCAGACATCTTCTACTGAAGCGGCAGTTCAGGTCAGCGTGTATATGGCTTTTTCCAAAGGGGATAAGCTGGAGCATGTGATTCAAAAGGCGACCGAACTGGGTGCTGTTGAGATCGTAGCATTTCCCAGTAGCCGCTGTGTCTCCCGTCCCGACGAGAAAAGCCTAGCTAAGAAACTGGAGCGATGGCAGAAAATTGCAGCTTCTGCGGCTGAGCAATCCGGTAGGGGATGTATTCCACAGGTTCTAACTTTAGAGAGCTACCGTGCGGCTTTGGAACGGGCAGCTAAGGCGGATAAGGCAATCCTGTTTTATGAGAATGAGCGCGCAACAACCTTGCGTATGGCATTAGAAGAAGGCAAATTTACGACTGTAAGCCTCCTGACAGGCCCAGAGGGTGGCCTGGAGGAGCGGGAAGTGGAAATGGCAAAGAACGCAGGACTTCAGATCTGCACCCTCGGCAGCCGTATCCTGCGGTGCGAGACAGCGCCACTATGCGCGTTATCGGCAGTGATGTATGCAAGCGGTGAATTTTAAAATAAAAAGAAGGACACCATTTGGTGTCCTTCTTTTTATTCTTCTTCTATGAGTGCGTGTTTCAATATTAGCAGACGATCAATACGGTGGTTATCCTCATCTACCTGCATTACCATAATTGTATACTGTTTGTAATCAAAGGAATCGAAGGAAACCGGCATAGCACCGATCCTTTCTACAGTCCAACCACCGACAGTGGCGCAATCTGTATCCAGTTCTTCTTCATCCAGATCCAAATTGCTTATAAAGTCACTGAGATTCATATCGCCGGAGCATTCATAACGACACTCGGTGATTTGTTGCCATTCGTTGACAATGTCGTCATTTTCATCCCAAATGTCGCCTACAAGCTCTTCGAGGACATCTTCCATAGTGACGATGCCTTCTATACCGCCGTACTCATCGGCAACAACCACCATATGGGTTCTGTGGGAGCGGAATTCGTTCATAATCTCGTGCAGACGCATGGATTTAGGAATGAATACCGGTTCCAGTAGCAGTTCCTGCAGAGATACAGTCTTGCTCTCTGCCAACTCGCGCAGCAGATGCTTTACATAGAGAATGCCGACAACATGATCAACGGTGCGCTCGTATACGGGGTACCGGGAGAACTGGCTTTCAGTAATAACAGACATAATCTCTTCAATGGAATCGTTGATCTCAAAACCGACAACATCGATCCTGGGTGTCAGGATATCGCCGGCATCCAGATCCGTGAATTCCAAAGCAGATTGCAGAAGTTCTGTTTCGTTCTCGTCGATGACACCCTCTTCTTCAGCGGTATCCAACAAATTTTCCAATTCTTCCTCAGTGATGGTAACATCCTGATCGGCTTTCCGTTTCCAAATCTTGCTGAGCAGGCTCACAATGCCGGTGGTCAGCAGCACTACGGGGAAGAAGATGATCATCAGAACCAGCAGGGGAAAGGCCGCCATCTTGGCAAAGGGTTCACTGATTCGACGAGCGACCATCTTGGGAGTGATCTCGCCGACGATAAGGATCGCTACAGTCATCACAATGGTGACGATAGAGGAGGCTGCTTCGTCCGTAAGGCGACCGGCCATATTGTTTGCCAGGTTCACCGCAAGAACGGTTGCCACTGAGGTTGCTGCGATGTTCACCAGGTTGTTGCCAACCAAAACTGTAGATAGAGCAAAATCGTAGCGGTTGTATATAAAACCAACCAATTTTTCAACTGGAGTCTGCTTCTCGTCCTCTTTTTTTACTTTCAGCTTGCTTAAAGAGGTATATGCGATTTCGGTTCCGGAGAAGAAGGCGGATGCCAGCAGCAGGAAGCAAATTAAAATATAATATTCCATATCTGCGCCCCCTTACAGCAACTCAAGGCCTTCGCCTGTGTCACTCTCGTCCTGGATGTCGCCAACCAGCTCTTCCAGCAGATCTTCCATTGTCAGAATGCCAACCTTTTTGCGGTTTGCATCCACAAGGAAAACCATATGCAGCTTATTTAAACGCATTCTTTGCAGGAGGACGGAAATTTCGGTTTTGCAGTCGAATATGTAAGGTTTCAGCAAAATTTTACGCAAGGGAATCCGTTTGCCGGTAACATATTGGCTCAGGAACAAATTGACAGGCAGAATACCTACAATATTTTCTTTGTTCCGTTCATAGACCGGCAGACGAGAATGATTTTCGGTTCGGAGAAGTTCAGCCAATTCCTTAATGGGAGTTGCAACATTGACACAAACCACTTGCTCCATAGGAATCATAATATCCTCTGCCAGCTTGTCCCGAAATTCAATAGCGGAATTGACCAACGCTTGCTTTTCCGGCTCCAGAACACCCTCGTCCTCGATGGTTTCGATGATGCTGAGTAGCTCTTCCTCAGTGACAGTCTTTGTTTCTTTTCCTGCGAGGATTTTGGAAAGTAACTTAGAGGTCAGAGAAAAGATAGCAGAAACAGGTGTCAGTAGTTTAATAAGCAGTACCATACTGCCGGAGAAGAACAAAGCAAGTTCCTCAGAACGGGCTTTTGCCAAAGATTTGGGAATCATTTCCGCAAACAGATAGACGATAAAAGTAGTCAGCAATGTACCATAAATAACATATTCCTGGCTGAATTGCTGCAATACCAACAGTGCAGACAGAGATGCACAACTGGCGTGAAAAACATTATTGCCGATAAGAATAGTCGTTAGGGTCTTGTCAAATCGGTCATTGATCCACAGTACACGTTTTGCGCGCTTGTCGCCCTTGTCGGCCAAAGTTCGCATACGCACCTTACTAGCGGCAGTGTATGCCGTTTCGGTTGCAGCAAAATAGGCGGACAGAAGTAAAAACAATACGTACAATATACAACTGGCAGGATCCACGAGAAAACCAACTCCTTGTTTATATAATCTTTTGTATTATAGTACATTATTAAAAATAATGCAATCATTATTGGACTTTTTTGTAAAAATTCAAGACTATTTATGGTATTTGCTACCTGCCTGAATGGCTTCCGCGCGGTATAACTGCTCCAAAACCATCACTCTTGCCAAATGATGCGGGAAGGTCATGGGACTCATAGACAACTTGAAATCGGACATTTCCTTCAAACGCTGTGCCATTCCAAAGGAAGAACCGATCAAAAAACAGGCACTGCTTTTTCCGGATAGCTTTACACCCTTCATTTTGTCGGCCAGTGCTTCTGAGTTCAGCATTTTGCCCTCTGGGGTGAGCGTACAGAACCAAGCACCTTTCGGGATCTTGGCTATGATAGTCTCTGCTTCTTTTTCAAGGGCAGCAGATATCTCAGCAGGGGAGGGATCCTCGGGCAGACGCACTTCCGGCAACTCGATCAATCGGAATTGGCAGAAGCCCTTCATTCTTTTTTCGTATTCTGCAGCTGCGGAAAGGTAAAACTTTTCTTTCAGCTTGCCCATAGCGATCAATGTGATCTCAAACATACGATCCCTCCTTTTTAAGTAATTATATCACATAAAACCACAAAATGCCACAAAATAATATGAGCCACTGACCGTGCAGTGGCTCATAAATTACTGATTCTTTTGCAGCTGATATTTTTTCTGCGTAGCCAATCCGCCACGGATGTGCCGCTGTGCTTTGTTTTCATCGAGTACTTGCCGAACCTGCTTATAAAGTCGCTTATTGTATTGCGGAAGCCTTTGGGACAGATCCTTATGTACAGTGGATTTGGAAACACCAAAATGTTGGGCAGCGGTTCGGACGGTTGCGCCGGTTTCGATTATGTACACAGCCAGCTCACAGGCCCTTTCTTCAATCGTATCTGCCATGTGGTTCCCTCCCTGCTTATATCTACCGTGAAAACTTATGATTGGAAAGCGGGGAATATGCCTTGACATATTATGCCGCATTTCGTAAAATAAGAAGTGGATTTATTAGGAGGCATTGGTATGCTCTATTTCAATAATGACTATAATGAAATTTGCCATCCTGCAGTTATGGGAAAGATAAACGAAATGACAGGTCTGCAGATGCCGGGCTACGGCACGGATCTGCATTGCGATGCAGCGGCAGAGCTGATTAGAAAAAAGTGCAATGCGCCTGATGCTGCAGTGCATTTTCTTGTGGGTGGCACACAGACCAACCTGACTGTGATTGCCGCATCTCTGCGTCCCCATCAGGGTGTGATCGCTGCAGATTCCGGTCATATCAATGTCCACGAAACCGGTGCCATTGAAGCTACGGGTCACAAGGTAATCCTCGTTTCTTCTAAAGACGGAAAAATTCGTCCGGAACAGGCAGAGCAAATCGTGAAAAGTCAAAGCCTTTCTATGGATGCCGAGCATATTGTACAGCCGAAGCTGGTGTACATTTCCAATCCGACAGAGTACGGTACGCTTTATACGCTCGAGGAGTTGAAAGCATTATCCCGGATGTGCGGAGATCACGGTCTTTACCTGTTTGTAGATGGCGCCAGAATGGGTTACGGGTTGGCAGCTGCCGATAATGATATTACCCTTGCTGATTATGCGGCGCTTTGTGATGCGTTCTATATTGGCGGTACCAAGTGTGGTGCTATGTTTGGTGAAGCGGTTGTGATTCCCAATAAATCCATTGCCGAGGATTTTCGTTACCTGATGAAACAAAGAGGCGGAATGATGGCGAAGGGATGGCTGTTGGGTGTCCAGTTTGAAGCACTATTTGAAAATGATCTGTATTTGCAGGTTGCTTCTCATGCAAATGCAATGGCAGATAAGCTCCGCAACACATTGGCTTCTTTGGGTTATACATTGTATTTACCCGGAACCACAAACCAAATCTTTGTAACCCTGCCGGATGCGCTACTTGAAAAACTTTCCGAGAATTTCACCTTCGCCCATTGGGAAAAGCCGGACGATCAACATACCACAGTGCGGTTTTGTACCAGTTGGGCAACCGCGGAGAAGAATGTGGATGCTCTGTGCGATGCTCTTAAAAAGTTGTCGTAGTAATTTTTTGTTCACAATCCTATGCTAAAATCCTAATATAGAAAGGGGAGAGCGCCTTGTTGGAACTAAATAAAAAGACCTTGCGCCGAATCTTTTTGTGCGTCTGCGGTGGTATCATTTTATATTGGCTGCTCCATGAAACAGAGCGGGTAAAGGTGTTCGTTCGGATCGTTTCCGACCTTTTTGCGCCCTTTGTGTTTGGTGGCGTGTTGGCATTTATCTTGAATGTTCCGATGCGTGCTATTGAAAACGGACTTCTGAAAAAGGTAAAGAAAGAGAAGTTGAAACGGCTGTTTGCTGTGATTCTGACCTTTATAGCACTACTGCTGGTTGTTGCTTTGGTTTTCTGGCTGTTGATTCCCCAGATCGTCCTTACGGTCAATTCACTTCTTCCCAGTTTGTATGAATTCCTGACAGAGGCTGAGTCCTTCGTTATGAATTTTTTGAGCGAGAATACCCAATTGATGGAGTGGCTGAAGGAGAATACCGATCTGGCAAGTATCAGCTGGGCATCCATGGCACAGAAGGCGCTGTCTGTATTTGGCAACAGTGTTTCTACTATTATCAGCGGTACGATTTCTGCTATTGGCAGTATTTTTACCGGTATGTTTAATGCATTTATTGCCATTGTTTTCAGTGTTTACTGCCTGTTCCAAAAAGAAACACTGGCGCGGCAGGGTAGAAAACTACTGTATGCTTTCACCAAGGAAAAAACTGCGGATACCATTATCCGGATTCTTCGTTTGACAAATACCAGCTTCTCCAATTTCCTGTCCGGACAGTGTGTGGAAGTTTGTATTTTGGGTACGTTGTTTGCAATTTGCATGACCGTCTTCCGTATGCCCTATGTTCCGCTGATTAGTGTGTTGATCGCAGTAACGGCGTTTATACCTATTGTGGGTGCGTGGATCGGCTGCGTGTTAGGTGCGTTTTTGATCTTCGTAAGCAATCCGATATTGGCATTTTGGTTTGTGGTCATGTTCTTGGTACTGCAGCAGATCGAGAACAGTTTGATTTACCCGCGTGTGGTGGGTACTTCTGTTGGACTTTCCGGTATGTGGGTGCTTGTTGCCGTTTCTGTCGGTGGTGAGCTGATGGGTGTGCTCGGTATGTTCTTAATGATTCCGCTGGTTTCTGTTGTATATACCGTCATAAGAGAATACACCAATAAGAAGCTGGCAACCTCTACCGTTGATGAGGAAAAACTCCAGCCACAACCTCCGGAACTGCGGTCTAATTTCAAAGAAAAACGGGAAACCAAGAAGCAGATACGGTTACTGAAAAAGATAAACAAGACCGAAGAATCCAAGAAAAAATAAGAAAAAGCCGATGGATTATTCCATCGGCTTTTACAATTTTGTAAATTCATAATTTTCAAATTTCAAACGGTCACCCACATCAATATCGTTCGGAAGCAGGGCAATGGCAACCTGAGAAACCACACCTGTGGTGTCATAGGTGATATATGCGTAATCACCGCGGATATCTGTAACTGTGCAGAGCATAAATGCCTCCTTATAGGTTTTCGTAAGGATTGTTTGGATTCTTCAGCAGTGACAACAAACTTTTGTACCCGTCTTTACTCCCGTCGGTAAAGGGTTCGATGATTGCGGAAAGTATTGCGGCTAATGTAAATATACCTCCAAAATGAAGGGCAAATAGAAAAGTTTGGGTAAAAATCACAGATATTACGGTAAGAATCAGATACACAGGAATTAGCCACTGGGGGCGCAGATCGCCTTTGGTGGTGAAAAAGTGAATATTGCAACCGTTGTCTGTATTATTTACGATGCCGATAGCGGTGTTCTTTTGATACCGAAAGCGCTTTTCCCAATCATAAGAAGAACAGTGGTGTGTTACACAAAAGAATCTGCCAAAACAGATACCGGTAAAACGCTCCAGACCAAAGTCTGTTGGACTGCCGAATGCTTGACGAAGGTTATGTAGATATGTATCTGCATGAAATACAGAATGGATTGTCATTTTGTATCAACCTTTCTTTGAAAAACCCCACCCTCATTGCTGAGGGTGGGGTAGTTGCTTATAAGGGAGAATTAGTCCTTATACATCTCAACCAGCTTCAGCAGGTGCTCGTAGCGCTCCTTGGCAGCAGCCTCGTTCTTGGCGAACAGATCGGTTGCGCGCTCGGGGAACTCACGGGTCAGACGGCTGTAGCGAGCCTCGTTCATCAGGAACTCCTGATAACCATCCTTAGGAGCCTTGCTGTCCAGCTGGAACTTACCGGTCTCCTTGGAGGGATCGAAGCGGAACAGGTTCCAGTAACCGCAGTCAACAGCCTTCTTCATCTCGCTCTGGCAGTTCATCATACCGCCCTTGATGGAGTGCATCTCACAGGGAGCGTAGCCGATGATCAGGGAAGGACCGTTGTAAGCTTCTGCCTCGCAGATAGCCTTGATGGTCTGAGCCTGGTTTGCACCCATAGCGATCTGGGCAACATATACATAGCCGTAGCTCATTGCGATCTCAGCCAGAGACTTCTTCTTGGTTTCCTTACCGGAAGCTGCAAACTGTGCAACCTGACCGATGTTGGAAGCCTTGGAAGCCTGACCGCCGGTGTTGGAGTAAACTTCGGTATCGAATACGAAGATGTTAACGTCCTTGTTGGAAGCCAGAACATGGTCAACACCGCCGAAGCCAATGTCTTATGCCCAGCCGTCGCCACCGAAGATCCAGACAGAC
>JAZRLE010000083.1:0-5653 GCA_045646665.1 Faecousia sp.
GTGACCATGGCAAAGCGGGTGCGGCAGGATAATGAAGCGGTGCAGATCGTGTTCATTACCGGCTACTCCGATTACATTGCCGAGGGCTATGAGGTGGCCGCGCTCCACTACCTGATGAAGCCTGTGAACCGGGAGAAGCTGCTGTCTGTTCTGGATCGTGCTTTGGAGAAACGGAAGCAGGAGGAACGGTGTCTGAACCTGGAAGCCTACGGCGAGATGGTGCGGATTCCGTTCTATGATACTCGCTATCTTGAAGTGCATCAGAACTATGTCACCGTCCACGCAAAGGCGGATTATACTGTCAAGCGCACCCTGGGCGATTTTGAAAAGGAACTGGATAACCGCTTCTGCCGGGTAGGTCGAGCAATGATCCTAAACCTAAAATACATCCAGCGTGTCACCAAAACGGAAGTGCGCCTGTCCGATGGTACGGTACTGCCCTTGCCCAGAGGTGCTTATGAACCGCTGAACCGGGCGATTATTCAGCATACATAACGGAGGATTCTTTATGAGCGAGATCAAGCATTCTAAAATTGAAGATATCCCTGTAAGCCATAAGTGCGAACATGAGGGTTACGAATACTACCGCAGGAAGTTTATCCCCTTTGGTGGTGCGAAGAATTCTTTGGTCAGCGTTTATGAGATTCCGCCACATAAATCCGCTTATCCCTATCACTTCCACCACAATAACGAGGAGACCTTCTATATCCTCAGTGGCGAAGGTGTCTTGAGAACTCCCGATGGTGAGAGAAAAGTGTCTGCTGGTGAGTTTCTGTTCTTTCCCACTGGTCCTGCAGGTGCACATAAGCTGACCAACAGTTCCGATACTGAGAACCTTGTCTATATTGATTTCGATGTGGTGCATGATGTAGATATTACCATCTATCCCGATTCCGAAAAAATCGGAGTGTGGGGTATGGGTATCAATCAGCTTTATCCCCAAGACGAAGCAGTAGATTACTACGATGGAGAATGAGTATGTCCCTCTTTTCAAAACAGATAGATAAGCGGATCGCTGCTTACCAGCGGGAGCTGATCGAGACCCACTATCAGGAAGTGGAGAATATGTACCGGCAGATCCGTGGCTGGCGGCATGACTACCGCAACCATATCCAGACCATGAAGGTACTTGCTTCCAACGGTGATATGGATGCCATCAAGGCATACCTGGACGAGCTGGACACCGATTTGAATACCGTGGATACCGTGGTCAAGACCGGCAATGCCATGGCGGATGCCATCCTGAATAGCAAGATTTCCTTGGCACAGTCCAAGTGCATCACCGTCCATTGCGATGCCCATATCCCGGTGAAGCTGAAAATGTCCGAGTTGGATCTGTGCTGTATCATCGGCAATCTGTTTGATAATGCCATCGAAGCCAGCTTGCCCCTGCCGGAAGACCAGCGGCAGATTCGTGTGTACATGGATATGAAAGGCACTCAGCTCTATATCTCCTTCACCAATTTCACTTCCGGCAAAAAGATGGAGAAGGTCGGAGGCCTGTTCCAGACTACCAAGGGTGACGGCCATGGTTTCGGCCTTGTGCGGATTGATAACATCATTGAGCGGCTGGATGGATACCTGAGCCGCAACTCCGAGGACGGCGCTTTCACCACGGAAATTCTCATTCCACAGGTGTAAATTTGCAATTCATCACCGTAGTTTAACGATTCGTCCCCAGAATGATCCGGGGACGAATTTTTATGATACTGTATGCTCACGAGGTGAGGCAAAAATGAAATTGAAAGAAAAACCCAAATACAATACCCTCCAGAATGTTGGGTGGATGATTAAAATAGCTTGGAGCAGTAGAAAGCGCGTTATGCTGTTCTGCGTGTTGACCGCACTGTTCGAAGTGCTGCTGAATTTGACGCAATTGTACATTGCACCGGAAGTTCTTGCACGGGTGGAGCAGAAAGCACCTTTGTGGGAACTGTTGACAACCATTGGTGTGTTTACAGCGGCATTGTTCCTTACAAATGGTTTGAAGGAATATGTAAAACAAAACACTCTGTTTGCCCGAGTAGATGTTCGTTCTGTCATTATTGGCAAGCTTGCCCGAAAGTGCAATATGACATCCTACCCCAACACACTGGATGTAAACTTCATCAAACTACGCGATAAAGCACACCTGTCATGCAGTAGCAATGGTGAGGCGGCAGAGCATATCTGGCAGACCTTAACGATGCTTCTGAAAAATATCGGCGGCTTGATCGTGTATTTAACAATTCTTTCCCGCATGGATACTGTCTTGTTGCTTGTGGTCATTGCAACTTGTGTCGCTGGTTTCCTGGTTTCTCGATATACTAACAATTGGCGCTATACACGACGGGATGAGGAAGAAAGCTATTTCCAAAAGAAATACTATCTCCGGGCAAAATCCGAGTCTGTAGAACTGGCGAAAGATATTCGTATTTTCGGTCTACAAAATTGGCTCAACGAGTTACTCGACCAAATTCATAATCTATATTTGGATTTTACTCTTCGCTGTGAGCGAGTAGAAGTAATTGCAGATATTACGGAAGCTATTCTGACCATGGCGCGAAACGGCATTGCCTATGTGTACCTGATCAATATGGCACTGAACGAAGGCTTGAGTGTATCTGAGTTCCTTTTGTATTTCACAGCGGTTACGACTTTCACAACATGGGTCATGGGCATCTTGCAGGAAATGAGTGCCCTGCATAAGGAGAGCTTGGATATTTCCCGCCTCCGCGAGTTCCTGGAGTATCCGGAACCCTTCAAATTTGATGAGGGTGAAAATATTCCCAATGCAGACACTTACGAACTAGAACTGGAAAATGTATCTTTCCGTTATCCAGGTGCAGAGAAAGACATCATCCACGATTTGAATTTGACTGTTTATCCCGGTGAGAAATTGGCTATTGTGGGTTTGAACGGCGCCGGTAAGACAACCTTGGTGAAGCTCCTGTGTGGCCTGTTAGATCCCACAGAAGGTAAGGTACTTTTGAACGGAAAGGACATCCGGGAATTTAACCGCGGAAACTACTATGACCTCTTTAGTGCAGTGTTCCAAGAGTTCTCCGTTCTGGATGTTACTGTGGCAGAAGAAATTGCCCAAACTACAGTTGACATTGACTATGACAGAATCGCAGACTGTATTGAAAAGGCAGGACTTACTGCCATGATTGAGAAACTGCCAAAAGGACTGCAAACCTATGTAGGCCGTGAAGTTCATTTGGATGGTGTGTTGTTCTCCGGCGGTCAGACCCAGCGGCTGATGTTGGCAAGAGCCTTATATAAGAATGGCCCTATTCTGTTGCTGGATGAGCCGACTGCAGCCCTCGATCCTATTGCTGAAAATGACATTTACATGAAGTACAGTGAAATGACCCATGGGCGAACCTCCATGTTCATTTCACACCGGTTGGCTTCTACCCGATTCTGTGACCGGATCATTTTTGTTGCAGACGGTGGGATTAAGGAAGAAGGAACCCACGAAAGCCTGCTGGCACTTGGAGGTGAATATGCTAATCTCTATGAAGTGCAAAGCCGATACTATCAAGAAGGAAAGGAGTTCTGATTATGAAAGAAAAAGTAAGTATGCGCAACGCGTTTGTGATGCATATTCGTGCCATTAAAGAACTCCATTCCGTTACACCGAAATTTTTCCCGGTTCTGACCTTGTATTGTATTTTTAGTGCGATTACTCCTTATGTTACTGTCTTCTTCTCAGCCCAGATTTTGAAGGAATTGGCAGTTTTGCGCCGGGCAGATATTCTGTGGCAATGGGTAATTGCTGGTGTTTTGAGTGTGGGTGTTGCGGCCATTGCTAAAGCCATGCTTTACCGTCGCTATAACTCACTTCTCAACGATCTTTATGGTCGGAAGGAAATTCTGTTTATCCATAAAATGTTCTCTCTCGATTTCTCGGAATTGGATAAGCAGGAAAACCATGATCTCAGGGCACAGATTCAACAGAATGAGAACTGGTCCGGTTGGGGTCTGATGCAGGTCGTTGAGCCATATACAGGCGCAGTAACGAGTGTATTCGGCCTACTGAGCGGTATCGTGTTAACAGTAAGCTTGTTTGCTTCTCCTGTGCCGGAATCCGCTGGTTGGCTTACAATGCTGAATAATCCTGTGTTTATACTGGTGTTGGCTGCTCTGATGTTTGTTGTCAGCATCCTTGCTGGTAGGCTCAGTGCAAAATCTATGGACTGCTGGAGCGATTTTGCAGAAGAGGCAACTTTCGGAAACCGACTCTTTGGACATTTCGGATTTATTGGTCAGGATAAGGAACGAAGCGTCGACATCCGAATGAACAACCAACAAAACCTGGTTAGTGCCTATTGGAATACGAATTCCTCTTTTGGTGTGGATGGCCCGTTTGGTAGAACAGCCATGGGCAAAATGGGTGTGTACGCCAGCCTGGGTGTTTGTATCACGACACTCATTACAGGTTTTATTTATGTGTTCACCTGCCTAAAAGCATGGGGTGGCGCATTTGATGTAGGTAGCATTACCCAGTATGTAGGTGCTGCAACAGCCATGGTGGCCAATGTGTTTTCATTAACAGGTCTGCTTGGTATGATAAAGACAAATACTCCTTATCTGGAGAAGACATTTGAATTCTTGGATATTCCCAATGCAATGTACCAAGGTAGTTTGACTACCGAAAAGCGCGCCGACCGACAGTACGAGGTAGAATTCAAGAATGTTTCCTTTAAGTACCCCGGTTCTGAAATTTGGGCACTGCGTCATGTGAACATGAAGTTCAAGGTAGGCAAGCGTCTTGCTATTGTTGGTGAAAATGGCTCCGGCAAGACCACCTTTATCAAGCTCTTGTGCCGTCTGTATGATCCCCAGGAGGGACAGATTCTGCTGAACGGCATTGACATTCGCAAGTATAAATACGATGATTACATGAACATCTTCTCCATCGTGTTCCAGGACTTCCAGCTTATTTGCCAGCCTTTGGGCAATAATGTGGCAGGCAGTATGGATTATGATCGGGATCGAGTGGAAAAAGCATTGATCGATGCCGGGTTTGGTGATCGTCTCGCTTCTTTAGAAAAGGGCCTTGATACCTTCGTATACAAGAATCTGACCGAAGACGGTGTTGATGTATCCGGTGGTGAAGCACAGAAGATCGCTATTGCGCGTGCGCTCTATAAGGATGCACCGTTCATCATTCTGGACGAGCCCACCGCAGCACTTGACCCGATTGCAGAGGCAGAAATCTACTCCAAGTTCAATGACATTGCCGGTGACAAAACCGCTATTTACATCAGCCACCGCCTGTCCAGCTGTAAATTCTGTGACGAGATTGCCGTGTTCCACGAGGGCGCTGTAATCCAACACGGTACCCATGCTGAGTTAGTAGCTGATGAAACTGGCAAGTACCACGAACTCTGGAACGCCCAGGCACAGTATTACACTGAAAAGACAGCATAATAGAGATACCCACCGATCAGTGATGATATGGTGGGTATTTTCTTTGCCTTAGGTGTTGACATAGAATATTCCCAGGTGTATAATCGCATAAAATCACAGGAAGGAGAACTGACAATGTTCCGTTATTGCTTCAATGCAGTCGATAACAAGTCCGGTAATGGTATGCCTAATCATACTATCGGGCTTACATTGTCATACTCTTTTTAAGATAATCTCGAAGCTAGGATTATAAAAA
>JAZRLE010000084.1:0-4537 GCA_045646665.1 Faecousia sp.
CGGAAAGACCATGGCAAAGATCGGCTGCGCCACCACTGCCATCGCTATGATGGAATCCTATCGCACCGGTACGACCATTTATCCAAACGCTATGGCAAAAAAGCTTCGCTATACATCCACCGGTAGTGTCTACTGGCCGGAAAACTTTGTTCCGGTGACAAACAGCAGCGGATATCTCAGCAGGATATATGATCTGCTGAAGCAAGGAAAGCCTGTTCTGTTGGGAGCGAAGAACAGTTACGGCAGTCAGCATTGGGTGTTGATTACCGGCTTTGCCGGCGGCAGCCTAACAGCGGCCAATTTTACCATTAACGATCCCGGCTCCAACTCCCGGGTGAATCTGCAGCAATTTTTAAACGCATATCCCACATTCTACAAGTATTTCTATTATCAATAAGGAAAGCGGGGCGGGTTTGTTGACAAATCTGCCCCGCTGAATTACAATAATACAGATAAATATCTTGAGGTGATACATATGGAAAATAAGCTTCATACCGAGACGCTGTGCATTCAGGCAGGTTACAGCCCTGCCAGTGGCGAGCCCCGTCAGATCCCCATTATTCAGAGCACTACATTTAAGTATGCCACATCTGAGGATATGGGCAAGCTGTTTGATCTGGAGGCAGAGGGCTATTTCTACTCCCGTTTGCAGAACCCCACCTGCGATATGGTGGCGGCAAAAATCGCAGCACTGGAGGGCGGTACAGCGGCTATGCTCACCGGTTCCGGTCAGGCCGCAAACTTCTACGCTTTGTTTAATATCGCCTCCTGCGGAGACCATATCGTTTCTTCCACAGCTATCTATGGCGGAACGTTCAACCTGATCTCTGTGACCATGAAGCGTATGGGCATCGAGGTGACTTTTGTTGACCCCGATTGCACCGAGGAAGAGCTGCAGGCAGCATTCCGTCCCAATACCAAGGCGCTGTTTGGTGAGACCATCGCCAACCCCGCACTGACGGTTCTGGATATTGAGAAGTTTGCCAAGGTTGCTCATGCCAACGGCGTACCTCTGATTATTGATAATACATTCCCCACACCCATTAACTGCCGTCCCATCGAGTGGGGTGCAGATATTGTGACCCACTCTACCACCAAGTATATGGACGGTCACGGCGTTGCTGTGGGCGGCTGTATCGTGGACAGCGGTAAGTTCGACTGGACAAAATACCCCGATAAGTTCCCCGGTCTGTGCACACCGGATGACAGCTACCACGGCGTTACCTATACCGAACGGTTCGGTCTTGCCGGCGCATTTATTACCAAGTGTACCGCTCAGCTGATGCGTGACCTTGGCTCTGTTCAGTCTCCCCAGAGCGCGTTCTATCTGAACCTGGGTCTGGAAAGCCTGCCTTTCCGCATGAGACAGCACTGTGCCAATGCTCAGGCAATCGCCGAGTATCTAAGCACCAATGAAAAAGTTGCTTGGATCAAATATTGCGGCTTGAAGGGTGATAAGTACTACGATCTGGCGCAGAAGTATATGCCCAATGGCTCCTGCGGTGTGATCTCCTTTGGCTTGAAGGGCGGCCGTAAAGCAGCCGAGACCTTTATGAAGCACCTGAAACTGGGCTCTATCGAGACTCACGTGGCAGATTCCCGCACCTGCTGCCTGCATCCTGCAAGCGCTACTCACCGGCAGATGACCGATGAACAGCTGGATGCCGCCGGTGTTGGCGCAGACCTGATCCGCCTTTCCTGCGGACTGGAAAATGCCGCTGACCTGATTGCTGATTTGGAGCAGGCGATTGCACAAGTATGATGAAAAGATCGACCCCAATGGACAATGTCATTAAGTTAAGAAAGCTTGTCATTCTGAACCTGCGATAGCAGGTGTGAGAATCCGTTTCTAAAGGGTATTTCGGATTGCCACGCACCTGTGGTGCTCGCAATGACATCCTAAACTTAATGACATTTCCCAAGCGGGTCGATTTATTTGTTGACATACCTAGATTACCTATGTATAATATACATAGATAATCTAGGTATAATTTTTAGGAGGTGCATTGTATGAAAATTGAGAAAAGTCTGCTTTCCGGCAGCACACCTATGCTGGTACTGTCCCTGCTGAAAGACGGTGATAAGTATGGCTACGAAATGGCGGACGAACTGGCAAAGCGTTCAGACAATACCTTTGAATTAAAGGAAGGTACACTCTATCCGCTTTTGCACACACTGGAAAAAAACGGATTTGTAAAATCTTATGTAAAAGAGGGTCCCGGTGGCAGAGAGCGCAGATATTATCAATTGACAAAAGAGGGAAGAGGTCAGCTGGAATATAAGACGCAGGAGTGGAAGCTGTTCTCCGAAAAGGTCAATGCTGTGATCGGAGCTGCTCCCTGCAATGCCTAGGAGGTAGAGCATGTACTACCAGGAATTTTATTATTGGTGCCGGGATGCGGTCAGCAAGATCAAATACACTCCCGACAGAAACAAGGTCTATACAGAGCTTTACACTCATTTGGAGGATCGGTATGAATCCTTCCTTTCCAAAGGGCTGAGTGAAAAGGAATCGGAAGAAAAGACATTGGCAGCCATGGGAGATCCCAAGGAACTGGCGCCTCAGCTGGCAGCGATTCATAAACCTTTTTGGGGTTATGCATTATCGTTTATCCGCGTAATTGCGGTGATCGTTCTTGTAATCACCATTGGCAGCGGCATTTATTACCTTGTTGACCAGCAGCCTTGGTACACGGATACTTTGCGTGATTGGGGCGAACCACAGGGCATGGAGACTCTGGTCTATTCCGGAGTGTCTGACGCAAAGGATCGTATGGACGGCTATACCTTCCGGGTGACGAATGTAGCTGTTTGGCGTGCGACGCTGGATGAGCCTATTGGTGGCAAGGACTACCTTGACTATCTGTACCTGCGTCTGGAAGTGAGAAAACCCGTCCCTTGGGCTATGGGTCAGGAAGCATTGGGGGCAATGTGGGCAGTGGATAGCACAGGTACTTATTACGATAGGGTAATGCGGGAATCTACAGAACCGGATGGGATTAAGTATATGGGCATAATCCAAAGACAGGGAGATAAGATATATGATCTGTATTTTTCCTCTGTTAGCGAAGATTTGGAGTGGATCGAACTGCACTATGACCGGGATGGTAGAAACCTGGTTCTCCGGGTGGAACTGACGGGAGGTGTCCAGAGATGAAGCAATGGTGGAATGGTTTGTCCAGACGAAGTAAAGTGCTGCTGTATCTGCTGTTAATCTTGACTATGAGTTTTGTTGTCTATTTGCTTATCGGCGCGCCGGCACTGAATTGGCAGCACCGCTATAGGCGGATAGAAAAAGCCTATTTTGTGGGTCCCGGTCAGATCTTAGGCCATGAGCAGGTTTCCGGAAGTTTTTATGATGAGGCGGTGGTGGCGCGGACAGAGGAAGGTGTAATTATTACATCAATGATGTCGCAGTTTGATTATGGTGAGCTGCTATTTTATTTACCGATGACCGGTAGGATTATGGTTACCGCTGCCCCTCAAGTGCTGACACCGTCAGAAATCGATTTTCAGGAGGATACGCTGACGGTATTTGTGGTAGATGACTACCCGGAGGCCGTACGGGTAGAGCTGGATCTGCAGCTTTTTTGGAGAGAGCAGCAGCCGGAGGATGAAGGGCAAAGACCTGTCTTCCACCTTTCTGCCCAGCGGGAAAAAGGAGGGTATTTCCGCTTGGATACACCATTTGAGAGCTTAGATGAAAACTCCGTGGAGCGGAAAGCACTGGACCTCTTTAGTGAATATACTCGAAATGCGGGATGGCGGGAAGCCCGGTGGCTTATGCCGGAGGACGCATGCAAAGCAACTGTTCGGCTTTATGACAGCACTGGAAGCTTGATCACAGAAGAAACACTGGTTTTGTTTAGTTGACTGTCTTGGTAAAGATTCCTACATCAAACGGTCTGGAAAATGCGGCAGATTTGATCGCTGACCTGGAACAGGCGATTGCAAAAGTCTGATAGGGAAGAGCACCTAGATATATCCCAAATATGATAAACGGACACTGCCAATGGCGGTGTCCGTCATTATTTGTGTAAAAATTAATACCAACTTAACACTTTCTTAAAATAATGCTTGCTTTATGCATTGGATGCTGATATAATGAAGACAACAAGTAAAACGCATCGGCTTTTGTTGCGGAGTTCTTGTTGAAAGTACATTGTCTTTGTATATGGGGCAAAAGACACCACCTTCTCAGGTGGTGTCTTTTGTTATTTTAGCTACTAATTAAAGCTCAATATCCATTGCGCTGATGACCGCTGCGCAGCGGGGGCAAAGACCATCAGCGTTTGCCTTGGTGGAGTGCATCCAGCAGCGGGGGCACTTCTCGCCCTTGGCCTCGGTAACACCGATACTCAGGGAGGGAAGGTTCACACCCTGGCCCACAACGGCGCCTTCTTCGTGCGCATCCCATGTACAGGAGGAGACGATACAGACCTCTGCAAGGTTGACATCCTTGCAGGCATCCATGATGGCATCGTCCTGGGTTTGCAGGCTTACATGGGCTTCCAGCGCCTTGCCGATTCGTTTATCA
>JAZRLE010000085.1:0-3770 GCA_045646665.1 Faecousia sp.
CGACCATGGGTCAGATCATAGGGAGACATCTGAACAGTTACCTTGTCACCGGGCAAGATTTTGATAAAGTTCATACGGAGCTTGCCGGAAATGTGTGCCAGAATGATGTGTCCATTGCCGATATCTACATTGAACATAGCATTCGGCAGTGCATCAGTTACGATACCTTCAATCTCGATTACATCGTCTTTTGCCAAGTTGTTAACCTCCTAGGTCTTACTTTGCAGTTGCCGACTTATACAAGTCGGAGATCTTCGGCGACGGTGAGTATTTCCGGCTCCCCGTCGGTGATGAGTACAGTATTTTCATAGTGGGCCGAGAGTTTACCGTCGGCAGTCACTGTGGTCCAGCCGTCTTTCAACACTTTGACATCATAGACGCCTGCGTTGACCATAGGCTCGATTGCCAGTGTCATACCGGGGAGCATCCTGGGTCCACGACCGGGAGCACCGAAATTGGGCACTTCCGGTTCTTCATGGAGCTGTGCGCCGACGCCGTGACCTACGAATGAACGCACAACTGAAAAACCGTTAGACTCCACATACGTCTGAATGGCGTGGGAGATATCGGACACTCTGTGTCCTTTTTGTGCGAAGCGGATACCCTCGAAAAAGCTCTGCTTCGTCACTTGGATCAGCTTTTGGGCCTCGGCACTGATCGTGCCGCAGGGGAAGGTTTCTGCGCAATCGCCATGAAAACCCTTGTAGCAGGCACCTACGTCTACGGAAACGATGTCTCCGTCCTGCAGGATGTATCCGCGGGGAATTCCGTGGATCACCACATCATTGACGCTGATGCAGCTGCTTGCGGGAAAGCCGCTGTAGTTCAGGAACGACGGTTTTGCGTCCTGACTCAGGATGAAATCCCGAACGGCTCTGTCAATCGCTTTTGTGGATACGCCGGGTCTTACCATTTCCCCTGCCAAAGCACGGGCTGCCGCGGTAATTTTACAGGCCTGACGCATCACAGAAAGCTCTTGTTCATTTTTGATTGCGATCATACTGTTTCTCCCAAGGCCTTTAAGATGTCCTTGAAAGCACCTTCGATGGATTGGTCGCCCTCCACAAGCCGAAGCTTGCCTTGCGCGGCATAATAATCCTTCAAAACCTCTGTGGATTGGTGGTAGATGGCAAGACGGCTCTTCACCGTTTCCGGTGCATCGTCCTTGCGGATCATCAGCTCCGCGCCACACAGATCGCAGGTGTTGTCCTTTTTGGGGGGATTTGCGGTGATGTGATAGCTTGCGCCGCACTTGGGGCACACGCGCCGACCGGTCATACGACCTTCGATCACAGCATCGTCAATTTCCAGGGAAACCACATGGTCCAGCCGAACGCCCATTGCATCCAGTGCCTTAGCCTGGGCCAGGGTGCGAGGCACCCCGTCCAGGATAAAGCCGTTATTACAATCGGGTTTGGCGGTCCGCTCTGCCACGATACCGAGCACCAGCTCGTCCGAGACCAGGCGACCTTCGTCCATAGCCTGTTTCACCTGTTTGCCAAGGTCAGAACCATTGGCCATTGCTTCTCTGAGCATATTACCGGTGGAAATGGTAGGGATCTGCAGCTTTGCTGCCAGCATTTCTGCCTGTGTTCCCTTACCTGCGCCGGGCGCACCCAATAGGATCAGGTTCATTGCGTGCCTCCGTTATCAATCAAGGAAACCCTTGTAGTGACGCATCAGCATCTGAGCCTCCAGAGCCTTCACGGTCTCCAGAGCAACGCCCACGATAATGATGATAGAGGTACCGCCGATGGCCAGATTCTGAACACCGGTCACCAGCTTGCCACCGATCAGGGGCAGCAGAGCAACAATTGCCAGATACACAGCACCGAACAGAACGATCTTGCCGATGACCTTCTTGATGAACTCAGCGGTGGGCTTGCCGGGACGGAAGCCGGGAATGAAACCGCCGTTCTTCTTCAGGTTGTTGGAAATCTCCACGGGGTCATACTGGATGGTGGAGTAGAACCAGCTGAAGAAGAAGATCAGCAGGCCGTAGAAGGCAATATAGACCCAGGTATCGCTGGACCAGATGTTCTTGAACCACCAGCCGTCAAGACCTGCAAAGGTGCAGATGGTAGCGGGCAGGGATGCAATGGACTGGGCGAAAATCACGGGCATAACACCGGTCATTGCCACCTTGATAGGCAGGTTGGTGTTCTGACCACCGTAGACCTTGCGGCCAACCACGCGCTTGGCGTACTGGATCTGGATGCGGCGCTCTGCATCGTTGATAAACACGATGAAAACCACCAGCAACAGCATCACAACACCGACGATGGTAGCGATCCACCACTTCAGGCCCAGCAGGCGGCTGAAGGTTCCGGGCAAACCGGAAACGATATTGGCAAACAGGATCATGGAGATACCGTTGCCGATACCGAACTGGGTGATCTGCTCACCCATCCACATAACCACGGAAGAACCGGCAGTGAATGCCAGAATGATCACGATAGCAGGCAGCACACCGTTTTCGGTGATGATGCTCAAACCATCGGATGCGTAATTCCGCAGCATGGTGTAGTAGGCAAAGCCCAACAGAAGGCCAAGGGCCACTGTAGAGTAACGGGTAATACGCTCAATCTTCTTCTTGCCTTCCTCGCCTTCCTCCTTAGCCATACGCTCCAGAGCGGGGATGGCAATGGTCAGAAGCTGGATGATAATAGAAGCATTGATGTAGGGCTGAATGCCCAGTGCCAGAACGGATGCCTGAGAGAAGGCAGAACCGGACATGGCATCGTACAACCCCAAAATGGTATTGGACAGGGTGTGGTTAAAATACTCAGCCAGCATTGCTGTGTCGATATACGGAACGGGAATCACATTACCGATCCGGTAGATCAGCAGCATCAGCATGGTGAAGATCAGCTTCTTGCGGAGCTCAGGAATTCTCCAGGCGTTCTGCAGTGTGCTAAACAATTAAACCACCTCGGCCTTTCCGCCTGCCTGCTCAATTTTTTCCTTAGCAGACTCAGAGAAAGCCGCAGCCTTAACGGTAATCTTCTTGGTCAGAGTACCGTTTGCCAGTACCTTCAGGCCATAGGGGCAAGCATCAATGATGCCTGCTTCAATCAGAGCAGCAGCGTCAACAACAGCGCCGTCAGCAAAGCGGTTCAGAACAGTCAGGTTGATGGCTGTCAGAGGCTTTGCGAACACGTTGATGAAGCCACGCTTGGGAACACGACGAACCAGAGGCATCTGGCCGCCTTCAAAGCCGACGCGGGTCTTGCCGCCGGAACGGGCGTGCTGACCTTTGTGACCACGACCACCGGTCTTACCGTTGCCGGTACCGACACCGCGGCCCTTACGCTTGCCCACATGGGTGGAACCAGCGACAGGAGAGAGTTCAGAGAGTTTCATTGTCATTCTCCTCCTTATTCTACTTCGGTAACCTGCAGCATGAAGCCGATCTTGGCGATCTTGCCGCGGGTCTGGGTGTTATCGGGCTGGATGGTAACCTGACCGATCTTACGCAGGCCCAGAGAATGGGCGGTAGCGATCTGCTTTTCCAGGCGACCGTTCAAGCTCTTAACGAGGGTAATCTTCAAATTAGCCATGTGAATTGCCCTCCTTACAGGATTTCTTCTACGCTCTTACCGCGGATCGCAGCGATCTGCTCGGGAGAACGCAGGGATGTCAGACCCATCATAGTTGCTTTCACAACATTCTGGGGATTGTTGGAACGCAGGCATCTTGCAGTGATGTTGCGGATGCCGACAGCTTCCATAACCGCACGGACAGCGCCGCCGGCGATAACGCCGGTACCT
>JAZRLE010000086.1:0-13132 GCA_045646665.1 Faecousia sp.
AGCCTCGCAGTCCTTAAGCTGTTGGGCCGTAACGCATCCTATCTACCTGGTAAGATTGCTTTAACAATTGATAAGGATTTTATTGGCGGCCTCACTCCACCGGATACGGTAATCGCTGTTACCGGTACAAACGGAAAGACAACTGTCAGCAATCTGCTTAATTCTATTTTGACCGAAAACGGATATCACGTTACAAACAACAGTCTGGGTTCCAATGTACAGGCAGGCATTGCAAATGCCTTGCTCGAGGATTCTACCTTTACCGGTAAGCCTACTAAGCAGATCGCGGTCTTAGAAATAGACGAACGGAGCTCGCTGCGCATCTATCCTTACCTCAAGCCGGATTATCTTATCTGCAACAATATCATGCGTGATTCCCTTGCACGAAATGCACACACCGAGTTTATCAGCTTTATTATCAACAAAGCACTTCCCGCAACAACTAAGGTAGTGCTTAATGCAGATGATCTGATTTGTGCGACACTGGCTCCTTCCAATACAGAGCGTGTATATTTCGGCCTTGATATTGAGAAGACCAATGAGCAGAGCCCGGAATATCTGCAAGACATCGTATATTGTCTACAATGTGGTGAAAAGTTGGATGCAGAGTATCTGCGATATAACCATATCGGCAGAATGCATTGCACACATTGCGATTTTGCCTCCCCTGAAGCTGACTTTGTTATTACAGGCATCGACAGAGATAATGGCACATTTACTGTTTCCCACAGAGGAACGGAAGAAAAATTCACACTTATCAACGATAACATTGTAAATCTTTACAATTTCTGTGGTGTAGTTGCCTTGCTTACAACTATGGGACTTTCAATCGAGCAGATCAAGAGCGGCTTTGCCAAGGTTGAGATCGTAAAGACAAGGTACGATAAAATACACTCCGGTGATTTGACGATTACCATGCAGCTTTCCAAGGGGCAAAATCCCACTGCCTGTGCCCGTTGCTTCAGTTATGTAGCAAAGCGCCCCGAAAAGCATAAAGCGATCATCTTTATTGGTGATAATTTTGAGGATTCCGAGAGCCCTTGCTGGATCTATGACAGCAATTACTCCTACCTTCAAGATCCATCCATTAACCAAATTATTTTTTCCGGTCCCAGATGTAAGGATCAGTACCTTCGTGCACGAATTGCAGGCGTACCCACCGATAAGATTCGCATGACACCGTATTCGTCTGCCGGCGCAGAAATGCTGGACACCAACACTTCCAAGGATATTTATCTGTTATACGGGCCGTATATGGTGAAAGAAGCAAACATTGTAAAGGAAAAACTTATCAAAATGGGAACGGAGGCGCAAAGCAATGGTTGTTGAAATTCTGTTCCAGGAAGTTTGCGGTCTATACGGCGACAGCCAAAATCCCACTTACCTGCAGGCTACCCTGCCGGATGCTGAGTTCATTTTTACCCGTCTGACGGATGTCCCTTATTTTGCGGAACACACTCCTGATCTCATTTATATCGGATGCATGAGCGAGTCTACACAGCGCCGTGTCATCGACAAGCTTATGCCCCTGCGGGAGCGTATTATAGAATTGGTCGACGCCGGTGTACCGATCCTTGCCACCGGAAATGCCGGTGAAGTTTTTGCAAAGCGTATTGACTATGTTACCGAAAATCAGAATATTGACGGACTTGGTCTGTTTGACCTTACCGTCAAAACAGACCTGTTCAAGCGTTATAACGCAATGGTACTGGGTGCGATTGGGGAGATGAAAGTTGTCGGTTTTCGTTCTCAGTTTAGTTTCCTTTACGGCGATAACAGCAACTGCTACTTCCTAGAGTGTTTGCGCGGCGACGGCATCCACCCCGGAAGTAAATTGGAAGGAATGCGGCGGAATAATCTGATCTGCACACAACTGATCGGCCCAATCCTTCCTCTCAATCCTTTGTTCTGCGAATACTTCATCGGACTCAGCGGCCACAATGCCCCTGCGGCATTTCGCGATGCGGCAATGGATGCCTACATGCAGCGTCTGCAGGAATTCAGCGATCCCAAGGTATCTTTTCAGCATAACTAAAGGAATACAGAAAAGGCACTGCTGTCAAGCAGTGCCTTTTATTCTTCTCGATTATTAGCAAATACGAACCACTTGCTCGCAAAATAATTAAAGACCACAACCAACACACCGGTTACAAGTTTCCACAGATTTCCATTCCAACTCAACAAATCAATGGTTATCAAAATAATGATCGATTCCATCAAGCCGGACAGGACACGGCAGCCCGCAAATTTCAAAAACTCGGGAATCAGGATATTAGCTGACCAATCCAAGCTTCGAAACACAAATGGCTTATTGGTAAAAAAAGCAAAGCAAACCGAAACAAGCCAAGCAATACAGTTGCACAATGTAGCAGAAATCGCGGTAAAATTAAATAGCGGAAAATATACTGCATAGTTTACCGCAGTCGTCAATGCACCGAAAAGAATATATATTACTACATTTTTGTGCATGCGGATAAAGTTAAGCAAACGTTGCCACACGATCTTCACCTCGGATACAGTATAACACGGAAGTCAAGATTGCACAAGAAAAACATCCGCAGAGCAAGTCTGCGGATGCATTTTTTATAATTTATTTGGATAGCAATTTTTCCAATGCAGCAAGCTTTACGCAGGTACAGAAAACATCCATTGCCTGCTCCAGCTCCTCCAAAGGCGGCAGACTGGGGGCAATACGAATATTGCTGTCCATTGGGTCGTTTCCATAGGGGAAGGTCGCTCCGGCAGGAGTGAATTCAACACCGGCTTCCTTACACAACGCCAACGCACGCTTGGCAGTACCCGGCATTGCATTAAAGCTGATGAAATAGCCGCCCTTAGGGCGATTCCACTGTGCGATACCCAAAGGCTTGATCTGTTGATCCAGAATATCCGACACAGTATTAAACTTAGGCGCAAGGATTGCAGCGTGTCGCTTCATAATCTGAATTGTGTTCTCTTTGTTCTTCAAATAACGAACGTGACGCAGCTGATTGACTTTATCATAAGAGATCATCTGCACGGAGAACAGTTTGTTGAAATAGCCGATATTTGCAACAGAGCTTGCCATTGCGGAAATACCGCCTCCGGCAAATGTGATCTTAGATGTAGAAGCAAATTCAAAGACCATGTCCGGATTTCCCTGTTCCTCGCACAGAGACAGAATATCGGGGAAAGGTACATAATCGCCTTCAAATTCATGCACACAATATGCATTGTCCCACATGATAGTAAAATCGGGTGCTGCGGGTTTCAGAGCAGCAAATCGGCGAATCGTTGCATCGGAATAAATAATTCCGTCGGGATTGGAATATTTGGGAACACACCAGATACCCTTGACAAAAGGATCTTTTACCAGCTGCTCCACCATATTCATATCCGGTCCCTCGGACGTCATCGGTACGGTAATCAACTCCGCGCCAAAACGTTCTGTGATACGAAAATGCCGATCATAGCCCGGGCTGGGGCAAAGAAACTTTATCCGCTCCTCTCTGCACCAGGGACGGGGGCTGTTCTTAAGACCATGACAGTAGGCGTGGGCAATCAGATCATACATCAGGTTCAGGCTGGCACTGCCACCCACAAAGGTCTGGCTGGGCTTACACCCAAGAACGTCCGCCCAATAGGCACGGGCAGAGGGCAAGCCAGCAAGCTCGCCATAATTCCGGGCATCAATATTTCCGTCAAAGCAATCGTCCGCATTCTGCAAAACCGTTAAAATATCGCTGACCGCGTCGATCTGCATTTTGGATGGCTTACCTCTGGACATATTCAGCTTCAGGCCAAGGGACTTGCAAACCTCCAGTTTGTTTTGCTGGCGGGTATACTCTACCCGCAGTTGATCGGCTGTCATGGAAGAATAAGGAATCATGGCGTTCACCCTTTTACAATAATTTGCATTATATTATACAGAAGCTCCAAGTAAATTGCAAGTGTTGTACACCCCAACAAACAGAGCTTTGTAGGATTTTAAAAATAATAGCCATTCTTGTCTTGCTTTTTTCATGTTTTTTCGTTAGAATCAAGGATGTAATGTTAGGAAAGGAAGAACGGTATGCGTGATGTAATCAACGTTCCCGAAATATTTGGCAGTGATGTATTCAACGAGGCAACCATGCGGCAGCATTTAAATCCCGAGATCTTTAACGCCTGGAAGCAATGCATCCTGACCGCTACCCCCTTGCCCCTGTCTGTGGCTAATGAGATTGCCGAAGCCATGAAAAACTGGGCCATCGAGAAGGGTGCAACCCACTATACCCATTGGTTCCAGCCCATGACTGGTATCACTGCGGAAAAGCACGACAGTTTTATTGCCCCTTCCGGCGAAGGGCGTGTTATCATGGAGTTCTCCGGCAAGGAACTGGTGCGGGGCGAGCCTGACGCATCCAGCTTTCCCTCCGGCGGTCTTCGAGCCACCTTCGAAGCCCGGGGCTACACAGCCTGGGATCCCACATCCTTTGCCTTTGTGCGGGACGACAGCCTGTACATTCCCACATGCTTTTTCAGTTATACCGGTGAGGCATTGGACAAAAAGACTCCTCTGCTCCGCTCCCTGGATGAGGTATCCCGGGAAGCCCTGCGTATCTTGCGTCTGTTTGGGGATAACGACACCCAGCGGGTACAGGTGAGCGTGGGCGCTGAGCAGGAATATTTTCTCATTCCCAGGGCTATCTATGCCCAGCGGGAAGATCTGCGGCTGACAGGCCGTACCCTGTTCGGTGCCGCACCCCCTAAGGGCCAGGAACTGGACGATCACTATTTTGGCACCATCCGCACGCGTGTGTCCAATTTTATGAAGGATTTGGATGAGCAGCTCTGGCGGTTGGGTATCCTTAGTAAAACAAAACACAACGAGGGCGCGCCCTGTCAGCACGAGCTTGCTCCCATCTTCACCGATGCAAGCTCCGCCTGTGATGCCAATCAGCTGATTATGCTCACCATGAAAAAGTGCGCTGCCAAGCACGATCTGGTGTGCCTGCTTCACGAAAAACCCTTTGCTGGCGTGAACGGTTCCGGCAAGCACAACAACTGGTCCCTGTGCACGGACACCGGCCGGAATTTGTTTAAGCCGGGTGACACACCCCGACAGAATGCCCAGTTTCTTGTCTTCCTGGCAGCCTTTATTAAGGGCATTGACGAGTATCAGGACTTCCTGCGTTGCACGGTGGCCCATGCGGGCAACGATCACCGCCTGGGTGCGGGAGAAGCACCTCCTGCCATCATCTCCATTTTCCTGGGAGATGAACTGACCGCCGTGGTCGAATCCATCATTAATGGCACCAATTATACCGACCCGGATAAGAGTGTCATGCGCATTGGTGTAGATGTACTTCCCGCCATCCCCCGGGATACCACTGACCGCAACCGGACCAGTCCTTTGGCCTTTACCGGCAACAAATTTGAGTTCCGTATGTTAGGCTCCTCCCAGTCCATTGCCGGTCCCAACATAGTCCTCAACGCCATTATGGCTGAGGAGTTGAGCCAATTTGCCGACGTTCTGGAAAAGGCTGCGGATTTTGAAAGTACCTTGCAGGGTCTGGTCTGTGACGCCTTTACAAAACATCAGCGCATCATTTTTAACGGAAACGGTTACAGTGAAGCCTGGAAGCGCGAAGCGGAGGGCCGGGGCCTTAGCAACCTAAGTTCCACCGCAGCGGCTCTGCCCACCTACGTGTCTTCCAAAAATCTTGACCTTGTGGAGCGACACGGCATTTACACCGAAGCAGAATTCCGGGCCCGATATGAGATTCATCTTGAAGCATATGTAAAGATGACACGAATTGAGGCCAAGACCATGGTGGATATGAGCCTGCATCAGATTCTTCCCGCTGCCATGAAATACTCCGGTGTACTTGCGGAAACTGTTCTGAAAAAAAAGGAATTGGGCATACCCGCAAAGGCAGAAAGTGACCTGTGCCGCCGGATCTCCAAGGCCGCCGACAGTCTGTATGAAAAGACCGAAAAGCTGGCATCGGACCTCAAGTCTATTCCCTCCGACAACGCAGAAGCCATGGCATACTGTTCCAGTGTGCTGGTTGGCGGAATGGATAGCCTGCGCAAAGACGCGGACTTGCTGGAAAAGCTGACGGACAAAGCCTTCTGGCCCTATCCCGCCTATTCCGATATGCTGTTCTATTAAGGAAACACCGGCGTGCAAAAAAGCACGCCGGTGAATTTTATTTTCCTGTAGAGCCAAACCCTCCGCTCCCCCGACATGTATCCGATAAATCCTCCGCTTCCACAAAGCCGGGAGTAAATACCGGCGCAATAACAAGCTGAGCAATTCGCTCTCCCGGTGAAACGGACTGGGGTATGCTGCCATGATTGTGTAACGCCACAATCAATTCTCCCCGGTAATCACTGTCAATAACACCAACTTTGTTGGCAGGCGCAAGCCCCCGCTTGCAGGCCAATCCGCTCCGGGCATAGATCAGTCCTGCCGTACCCTTTGGCAGCTCCATAGAAAGGCCGGTGGGCACAAAAGCGGTCACGCCCGGGGCAATCGTGAGTTCCTCCTGCAAGCAGGCATACAAGTCAGCTCCCGCCGCGTCAGCGGAACCATAAGTTGGCATAATCGCATCCGGTTTTAATTTTTTAACACGAATGGGTTCCATAATTATCTCCTTTCTGTCTGCCAGTCCTGCCAGAGGACGACTGCATTCTGAGCCAATGACGCAGGAACGTCTATCAGCCGCTGATTCTCTGAGCCGCGGAACCGGAGCATAAGATTCTTTTTATCCTGGATGAACGGGCCATCCACCAGAACGTCCAGACAGCGCAAAAATTCCAGAGCCACACTCTTATCCCCAACTTTGCCTGCAAGAATGTTCTCAAACAGATAGCCTGAGAAAGCCCAAACGCTCTTGCTGGGATACTGGGCTCTTACACGACGTAGAAGTTTCAGCAGTGGCGACTGGTTCTGGGGCTCAAAGGGCTCACCGCCAAGTAACGTGATCCCCTGCACATAATCGGGTGATAGCATTGCGAGAATCCTATCCTCCGTTTCCTCTGTAAAGGGCTGGCCATAGTCAAAATCCCACGCCACCTCATTAAAGCAGCCGGGACAGCGGTGGGTGCAGCCGGAAACAAACAGGCTTACCCGCACCCCGGGGCCATTGGCAATATCGCAATTTTTAATGACGGCGTAATTCATGGATTCTCCTTTTTTTAGGGCAAAATAAAGTGTGGCGGTCCAACGGCGCGGGTAGGCCCAGTAACAGATTTTGTTTATAAAAACCTTACATATTATATCCCTTCTTTTAAAAAATGTAAAGGGTGATATACTTGCGTTTTCGCAACAATATGGGTATAATAAGCAACACAAGCTAAAGCGAGGGGACACATATGTTTTCAGACGAACCGCGGTGCATTTACAAGAACAACCAATTGGGAGAAGTGATCTGCCAGCTCCGCTTCCCGGAGATTCTGTCTATTGAGACAGAGCTGCCCGCCAAATTTCAGAACGCCATTCGGGATCTGTTTCCTCGCTACCATGTGCGAAAGGAAAAAACCAGTCCAGATGCCCAGACAAACAATTATCAGTTCTCCACAGACGACGGCCTGTGGCGAGTTAACCTGACAAGCAAATTCATTTCCCTCTCCTGCTCCCGATACACCTGCTGGGAGGATTTTGCCGCCAGGCTGGATAGACCCCTGGCAGCTTTTATTCAGCTGTATAAACCGGCATGCTTTGACCGTATTGGCCTTCGATACCTCAACTTTTTCTCCCGCAGTAAGTTGGGGCTGGAGGGCATACCTTATCGGGAGCTGTTCTCCCCTGCTTATCTGGGACCTTTATCTCACGAGGATGTGTCAGAGCATACTGTGAATCGCTGCGGTGTGGATGCAGAGCTTGCCATTCGGGGCGGCGCCAAACTGAAACTCCACGCCGGTCCGGGCAAGGTGACCCTGGGCGGCAAGACCGACGAGGAGGTTAAGTTTATTCTAGATCTCGACCTGTACATGAGCGCCAAGGTCCCGGTAAATCTATCCGCCGGTGCCTTGCAAACGCTCCACAGCCAAGCGTTTCCCATCTTTCGCTACGCAATTACAGACCAACTTCATGATGCCATGCTATAAGGAGGAAATTCTTTGTTTTACTACGGCTTTGACATGACGTATGTTATGCTGGTCCTGCCCTGTCTGCTTCTATCCCTGTGGGCTAACGCCAGCGTAAACAGTACGTTTCGAAAGTTTTCTCAGCACCGGTCCATGCGCAATATTACCGGGGCTGAAGCCGCCCGCCGGGTCTTGCAGGTCAACGGTGTATCCGGCGTTCGTATTGAGCAGGTTGCCGGTGATTTAACGGACCACTACGACCCCAGAACAAATGTAATCCGCCTGTCCCAGAGCGTGCACAGCAGCATATCCGTAGCCGCCATTGGTGTGGCTGCCCATGAAGCCGGGCATGCGGTTCAATATGCCCAGGGCTATGCACCCATCAAATTCCGCGCGGCAATTATTCCCATCACAAACATTGGCAGCAGACTGGCTATGCCTTTGATCTTAATTGGTCTTCTGTTTAATCTTGCAGCAGATATGAGTTATTTCTTTGTGTATGCAGGCATCGCTTGTTTTGGTCTGTCCCTGGTTTTCCAGCTCATTACTCTCCCCGTGGAGTTTAATGCCAGCCGCCGGGCTATGGCTGCCATCAGCCAGACCGGTATATTATCGGAAGAAGAGCAGGACGGTGCTAGAAAAACATTACGGGCAGCAGCCATGACCTATGTGGCGGCAACAGCTGTGGCATTGGCTCAGCTGGTAAGACTGATGGCTTTGTTTGGCAGACGGAGGAGAGATTAACGAAATGAAACAATTGGAAGAATTTTATACGACCCTTGGGGTCTCCCCGGCGGTTTATGGGTACGGCGAATCGGTTTTGGAGAAACTGCGTGACCGTTTTGATACCATCGACAAAATCGCGGAATACAACCAAGCCAAGGTGCTTTCTGCCATGCAGAAGCATCGTGTGTCTGCCGCTTGCTTTGCCGGAACCACCGGCTATGGGTATGACGATGTGGGGCGGGATACCCTGGAAAAAGTATATGCGGATGTATTTCATACCGAAGCGGCGCTGGTTCGTCCTCAGATCACATGCGGCACCCATGCCCTCACGGTGGCTTTGAGCGCCAACCTGCTTCCGGGAGATGAACTGTTAAGTCCCGTAGGCGTTCCCTATGATACACTTCAAGAGGTAATCGGCATCCGTCCCAGCCCCTGTTCCCTGGCAGAATACGGCGTGCACTACCGGCAGGTAGACCTAACGGAAGACGGCGGTTTTGACTGGGATGGCATCCGGACTGCCATTAACGATAATACAAAGCTTATCACCATTCAGCGTTCCAAGGGCTATGCCACACGGCCTACCTTTTCCGTTGCGCAAATCGGCGAATTGATAGCATTTTGCAAGGATATCAAACCCGATGTTGTGGTGATGGTGGACAACTGCTATGGCGAGTTTGTGGAAATTATAGAACCCTCTGATGTGGGCGCCGACATGGTTGTTGGCAGCCTCATCAAGAATCCCGGCGGCGGACTTGCCCCCATAGGCGGCTACATATGCGGCACAAAAGCATGCGTAGACAGATGCGCCTACCGACTGAGCGCACCCGGCCTTGGGCAAGAGGTGGGTGCCAACCTCGGTCTGATGCAGGCTCTGTATCAGGGCTTTTTCCTGGCACCCACAGTGGTTGCAGGCGCGGAAAAAGGCGCTATATTTGCCGCTAACCTGTACGAGCCTCTGGGTTTCCGCTGCATTCCCGGCGCAGACGAGACCCGTCACGATATCATTCAGGCTGTGGAGCTGGGCAGCGAAGAAGCTATGATCGCTTTCTGCGCCGGCATTCAGGGTGCGGCCCCGGTGGACAGCTTCGCACCGCCCCTTCCCTGGGATATGCCCGGCTACAATGATAAAGTAATTATGGCGGCGGGCGCCTTCATTCAGGGTTCATCCATAGAACTGAGCGCTGACGGGCCAATCCGTGAACCGTACGCCGTATACTTCCAGGGCGGCTTGACCTGGCTGCATGCAAAGCTGGGAATTTTGCTCAGTCTGCAAAAGCTGGTGGAAAAAGGCATCTGTACAATATAAAGTCAAAACCCGGGGCATAACGCTCCGGGTTTCTATTTATCAGAGAAAACGGTAAGCACACGATCCAGCAGAAAAAAACACAGATTTCCCAGCACAAGAGTAACTACCGTGAGAAAAGCCCCAATCTCCTGAAACTCAGCTGCAATTGCGGACATGCCAAACAAATAGATCAGGAGCATATACATGATGAGCGTGGATGTGTTAAACAGCAGGAGCTTAAGGAGTGCCCTGGCCCTTTTGCGGTCGATCAAGGGTTTTACAAGAGGATAGAAGCCTAAAAACAGATAGACCGCCGCAGCCTCTTTATCCGGGGAAAGGAGAATGCTCAGGATACTGACTACGCTGTACCATACCCAACCGCCCCGCTTACCAAGTGATTTGGCGATCAGTTGAAGCAAGATGCAGCATAGCATGGGCAAAATATAGGTGGCCACGGGTACCAGGCCGCCCATGCACATAATTACAACAGCAAGGGCGGCCGTTACGCCGCCCAATGCCATCTGCCGTGCGCTCATTTATTATTTTCCTTCAGCAGACCGTACTTAATATCCCAAAGCTTCCGGGACAGATCCACGTAGTAGGTGTGGGGATTGTCGAAACGTTTTACCTCATCCCACAGCGAATCCACTTGCTCCAGGCAGTAGGTGCGGATGGCCTCCAGCGAAGGAAGCTGATAAACCAGCTGGCCGTCTTTGAAAATGGGGACCTGCAATTCCTTCGCTGTGAAATTATAAACGGTTTTGGTCTTCCAGGTGGCATCGGGGTCAAAGATCTCCAGATCCCGGCTGTCATCCACCGTTTCATCATAAACACACAGGTAGTCAGCAATGGCTTTGCCCGTGTCATTTCCAAAGAAACGGTAAAGCTTCTTGTAGTGGGGATTTGTAATTTTACCAACGTTTTCAGAAATCTTGATTTTGGGAACAACTGTGCCGTCGTCCTTTTCCACAGCCACCAGCTTGTACACGCCACCGAACACCGGCTCACTTCTGGCGGTGATTAATCGCTCACCCACACCAAACATATCTACCTGGGCACCCTGACGAAGAATATCCTGGATAATGTATTCATCCAGGGAATTGGATACGGAGATTTTACAATCCGTCCAGCCGGCATCATCCAGCATCTTGCGGGCCTTCTTTGTCAAATAGGTCATATCGCCGGAGTCCAGACGAATGCCGCACTTGGTAAGGCCCCTGGGCTTGAGGACCTCATTAAAGACCCGGATGGCGTTGGGGATACCGGATTTGAGTGTATTATAGGTGTCCACAAGCAATGTGGGGTTTTCCGGATAAAGCTCACAGTAAGCTTTGAACGCCTCATACTCCGTGTCGAACATCTGCACCCAGGCGTGGGCCATAGTGCCGCCGGCACGGACGCCAAAAAGCTGATCGGAGATGGTGCAGGCTGTACCGTGGCATCCGCCAATATAGGCCGCTCTGGCGCCCAGGATGGCAGCATCAGCGCCCTGGGCGCGACGGGAACCAAATTCCAACACAGTCCTTCCCTGGGCTGCCCGGACAACCCGGTTTGCCTTGGTGGCAATCAGGCTCTGGTGGTTGATGCAAAGCAGAATATAAGTCTCAATCAGCTGGGCCTGAATGGCCGGTGCCCGAACAGTAATAATAGGCTCCTTGGGGAAGATGGGTGTGCCTTCCGGAACAGCCCAAATATCACCGGTAAATTTAAAATCAGCCAGGTACCGTAAAAACTCCTCACTAAAGAGCTTGCGGCCCCGCAGATACGCAATATCCTCCGGACTGAAATGCAGATCCTGAATGTATTTGATAACCTGCTCCAAACCGGCCGCAATGGCAAACCCGCCATTATCAGGACACTTGCGGTAGAACACGTCAAAATAGCACATTCGGTCGGCATAGCCTTTTTCGAAATATCCGCCGGACATTGTCAGTTCATAAAAATCGCATAGCATAGTCAGATTCAGTTTTTCAGAGTACATACGATCACCCCATTTTAGTGTTTTTCGACTGATTTTATTATATCTGTTTTTATACAAATTTCAATCCCTTTTCTTGACAGAAGCCGAGGCCATTGTGTATAATATTTACCCAGAAAGGATGTGGCTTTTTATGGAAATTGTTATCGGTATGAAAGGTGAAGTATCCTCTGAGGTTGAGCGTGCTGACACCGCTCTGGAGGTTGGCTCCGGAAGTCTTCTCGTATATGCCACCCCCTGCATGGTGGCACTGATGGAGGGTGCCGCCTGTGCGGCCCTGGATGGCGCTGTACCGGAAGAAAAAACAACGGTTGGCACAGAACTTATCATTCAGCATCTGTCCGCTACGCCCGTGGGCTTAGCCGTCAGGGCAGAAGCTGAGGTAACAGCCGTGGAGGGTAATATCATCACCTTTGCGGTAAGTGCCTATGACGAAGCCGGCAAGATCGGTGAAGGAACCCATAAGCGGTGCATCGTTACAACCCAGAAGTTCCTGGACCGGACATACAGCAAACTATAAACCTATCCAAAAAACTCAGGCGGCGCAATGATTGCGCCGCCTGTTTCCTATTATATTTCCTGACGGCCCTCCAGGGCACGGGACAGGGTCACCTCATCGGTAAATTCCAGCTGACTGCCAACGCTGATGCCATAGGCAAGCCTGGTCACCTTGATCTGCATGGGACGCAGAAGCCGAGAGATATACATTGCGGTGGCCTCCCCCTCCGTATCCGGATTGGTGGCCATTATGATCTCCCGAACTTCTCCGGAGGCAACCCGGGTCAGCAGTTCCCGCAGGCGGATATCATCCTGGGTAACATGATTTAAGGGAGATATCACGCCATGCAGCACATGGTACACACCCCGAAATTCCCGGCTGCGTTCCATTGCGATCACATCCCTGGGATCGGCAACCACACAGATTAATCCCTGATCCCGGGTTGGGTCAGCGCAGATAGAGCAGATATCCCGGTCCGTCAGGTTCTGACATACAGGGCACGTGTGAACCTGAGCCCGGGCTTCCAGAAGGGCATCGGAGAAAGCCTGGGCATCTTCCTGGGGAAGCTCTAACACATGAAAGGCAAGTC
>JAZRLE010000087.1:0-25879 GCA_045646665.1 Faecousia sp.
TGCGGATGACAATCCCGCAGTCAAGGGCATGGCACTGGCGGCTCAGAACGAGAGCTTCAAGCTCTATGCCAACGAAAAGACCGGCGAGATTGCTGTGCATGACCTGCGCAGCGGACGCACTGTTTACTCCAATCCTCCGGCGGCGGATAAAGACAAGATCGCTAACAAGACCAACAAGGGCCAGCTCAAGTCCCAGTTTATCGTGGAGTACTTCAACGCGGGCCTGACCACCAATAGCTATGACAGCTTCTCCAAATGTGTGGAGCTGGGCAATCTGCAGGCAGAATCCATTCCGGGCGGCGTACGCTTCATCTATGAGGTGGGCGACGAGGTGGAGATCTTCGGTCGCCGCGCCTCGGTGAACGATCTGGCCGCCGCGGCGGGTACCATCCCCTATGAGCTGGTCTGCGCCGTCAGCCGCCGCGTACCCCGCGTGTATATGGGACATGGCGCGGTCATCAAGCGGGAATTGCTGCTAAGTATGTAAGGAGAGAAGGAAGGGAGTGCTGCAAATTGCAGCACGGCGGGTTTTGTTTTGATGATATGACCGAACAGCCGATCCTTAACACTTTTTAAATAGCTTGATAGGGTTAATGTTGCAGATTGTTACATCAAGTCCTGTTTATAGGAGGATTTTTGTTGGGATTATACAATTGACTTTAGCGCGCTAAAGTGATATCATAACAAAGTAAAATGTGAAAGAGGTGGAAGTTATGCAAAAACTCCATTGTGAATCGGTTGACAGGCTGTTCAAAACGATCTTAAATCTGCAGACACTGGAAGAATGTTATGCCTATTTTGAAGATATCTGCACCGTGAAAGAAATACTGGATATGTCTCAGCGGCTGGATACCGCCATTTTGCTGTCCAAGGGGCTGAGCTATCAGAAAATAGCCGAGCAGGTGGAGGTAAGCAGCGCCACCATCGGCAGAGTGAGCAAATGCCTTAATTACGGCAGTGGCGGCTATCAAAAGGCCATCCAACGACTTGATTTAACGGAGGAAGCGTAATGGATCTGTCATTGAGTTTTCAGGAAAAAGTTATATTCAGCCTGCGGGGGCTGTACCGCAGCTGCGGCTACACCCAGTACAAAATGAGTAAGTTCGAAGAATATGACCTGTATGTGAAAAATAAGGATTTTCTGATTTCCGACAGTGTCATTACTTTTACCGACACCAACGGCAAGCTGATGGCATTGAAGCCGGACGTGACCTTGTCCATCATCAAAAATATCAAAGACCCCTGCGAGGGTGTGGAAAAGCTGTTCTACAATGAAAATGTGTACCGCATTTCCAAGGGAAATCAGACCTACAAGGAAATTATGCAGCTGGGTCTGGAGTGTATCGGCAACATTCAACAGGCGGATATTCGGCAGGTCATCACATTGGCTGCCCGGAGCCTGCAGCAGATCGCGCCGGCTTGCGTGCTGAATATCACCAATCTGGATGTGCTGTCTCAAGTGCTGAGCACACTGGAGCTTTCTGCGGATGAAAATGCAGCCATCCTCAAGTGTGTGGAAGAAAAGAATTTGGCGGGACTGAGAAAGCTGGCGCTTCCGGAGCAGGCGCTGACGGTGCTGACAGCATTGCTGGAAACCTCCGGAAAAGCAGAAGTCGTACTGCCGGGTCTCATCGAAAAGCTGGAAGGTCTGTGGGATACCTCGGCGCTGCGCAGTCTTGCAGAGCTGATTGCATCCGTGGAGGATGGGGATGTGCGGGATATGCTGCAGGTGGACTTCTCCGTGGTCAGTGATCTGAATTATTATAACGGTGTGGTGTTCAAAGGCTTTGCTGAGGGTGTTCCCACCGCAGTGCTGTCCGGCGGTCAGTACAATAAGCTGATGAAGAAAATGAAACACACCAGCAGCGCCATCGGCTTTGCGGTGTATCTGGATATGCTGGATATGGCATCGGAGGCACCGAAGAGCGAGGAGACCGTTCTGAATGTGGCGCTTCCCAAGGGAAGGCTGGGCGAAAAGGTTTACGATATGTTTGAAAAAGCAGGCTTCCCCTGCCCGTCCATCAAGGAGAACAGCCGCAAGCTGATCTTTGAAAATTTGGATGCAGGTGTGCGGTTCTTCTGGGTCAAGCCGTCGGATGTGGCGATCTATGTGGAACGGGGCGCTGCGGATATCGGTGTAGCCGGCAAGGATATTCTGCTGGAGTATAAGCCCGATGTCTATGAGCTTTTGGATTTGGACATCGGCAAGTGCCGTATGGCGGTAGCAGCCAAAAAGGATTTCCAGGATAATACCGACCGGGCTTTGCGGGTAGCCACCAAGTTCTCCAATATTGCCCGGCAGCATTACCTGTCCAAGGGTCGGGATATCGACATTATCCACTTGAACGGTTCCATTGAGATCGCGCCCATTTTGGGGCTTTCCGATGTGATCGTGGATATCGTGGAGACCGGCACCACACTGAAGGAGAACGATTTGGAGGTCATTGAGACCATCGTGCCCATCAGCGCAAGACTCATTGCCAACAAGGCCGGTTATCAGTTCAAGAGCGCGAAAGTGAAGGAATTGCTGCAAAAGTTTGCCGCGCAGATGGAGGAACGCAATGATTAAGATTCTGAAATTCGGTGAAGTGAAGACCGAGGATATATTCGCCCGGGCGGAAAACAGTGTCAATGTGGAAGCCATCGTTACCGATATCATCCGGGATGTGCGGGAAAACGGCGACAAAGCATTGCTTGCTTACTGCGAGCGGTTTGACCACGCCAAGCTGGATGCCCTGCAGGTGACCCAGCAGGAGATCGACGAGGCAATGGCGGCGGTAGAACCCCGGTTTTTGGAGATTTTGCAGCGGGCAGCTGCCAATATCCGCAAATTCCATACCCAACAGGTGCGTCGCAGCTTTATCATCAATGATGAAAGCGGCATCGTCATGGGACAGAAGATCATTCCCGTGGACCGGGCCGGTCTGTATGTGCCCGGTGGCACCGCAGCCTATCCCTCCACCGTGCTGATGGACTCCATTCCTGCAAAAATCGCAGGCTGCAAGGAAGTGGTCATGGTGACCCCGCCCGCTGCCGACGGTAAGATCAACCCTGTGATCTTGGCGGCGGCAGGCATCGCCGGCATCGATAAGATCTTCAAGGGGGGCGGCGCTCAGGCAATTGCCGCACTGGCATACGGCACCGAGTCTGTGCCTAAGGTAGATAAGATCGTAGGACCCGGCAATGCATTCGTGGCGGAGGCCAAGAAGCAGGTGTTCGGTACGGTCTCCATCGATATGATCGCAGGTCCCAGCGAGATCCTGATCGTTGCTGACGGCGCCACCGATCCCCGTCACGCAGCAGCGGATCTATTGAGTCAGGCAGAACACGATAAGCTGGCCAGCGCTGTGCTGGTCACAGATTCTATGGCTTTGGCACAGGCGGTGCAGACGGAGATCGAAAATCAACTGCCTCAGCTGCTGCGGGCGGACATTGCCCGGGCATCCATTGACAACAACGGCAAGATCATTGTTGCTGACGATCTGGAAAAGGTGATCGAGATCGCCAACGAGATCGCACCGGAGCATTTGGAACTGCTGCTGGACAACCCCTTTGATTATTTGGATAAGATCCGTCACGCAGGTTCTGTGTTTATGGGTAGAAATTGTCCGGAAGCGCTGGGCGACTACCTGGCAGGACCCAATCACACCCTGCCTACCAGCGGCACCGCCAGATTCTCCAGTCCTCTGTCCGTGGACGATTTTGTGAAAAAGACCCAGTATACTTATTTTACCAAAGAGGCACTGGCGGATGTGGCAGAGGATGTTGCTTATTTTGCAAGGCAGGAGGGCTTGACAGCCCACGCCAAAAGCGCTACCATTCGGATGGAGGAAGCGTAATATGAGTCGATTTTTTAGTAATAAATACGCGGAGCTGACACCGTATATCCCGGGTGAGCAGCCGAAAGATGCGCAGTATGTAAAGCTTAATACCAACGAATCCCCCTTTCCGCCGTCCCCCAATGCCCTGCGTTTGGCGGCGGAAGCGGCTGGTAATCTGCAGCTGTACTCGGATCCGGAATGCCGGGATCTGGTGAAAAAGGCGGCAGAGGTTTTTGGAGTGGAGGAGGACGAGATCCTCTTTACCAACGGTTCCGATGAGATTCTGAATTTTGCTTTTATGGCGTTCTGCGATGAAAGCTGTCCCGTTGCTTTCCCGGATATTTCCTACGGATTTTACAAGGTGTTTGCCGCGCTGAATAACATTCCTTACACCCAGATTCCGTTGCGAGAGGATTTCTCCATTGCCGTGGAAGACTATTTGGGCTTGGGTAAGACCATTGTGATCGCCAATCCCAATGCCCCCACCGGCATTGCCCTGGATGTAGAGCAGATCGAGCGGATCATCGTGGCAAATCCCGATACGGTGGTCATCATCGATGAAGCCTATGTGGATTTCGGTGCCCAGAGTGTTATCCCCTTGATTCATAAGTACGACAATTTGTTGGTGACCGGCACCTTCTCCAAGAGCCGTTCTCTGGCAGGTGGCAGACTGGGCTTCGGCATCGGCTGCAAGGCGCTCATCCGGGACTTAAATACCATCAAGTATTCCACCAACCCCTACAATGTGAACCGTATGACCATGGCAGCTGGTGTGGGTGTACTGATGGATGAGGACTACACCAAAGCCAATTGCCAGACCATTATCAAGGTACGAGCATGGACGGTGGAACAGCTGAAGGCGATGGGCTTTGAAACCACCGATTCCAAGGCGAATTTCATCTTTGCCAAGCACCCGAAAGCCGACGGCAAGGAAATCTATCTGAGATTGAAGCAAAAGGGTGTCTTGATCCGGCATTTCGATACCCCCCGGCTTTGCGAATATAACCGCATTACCGTGGGCAGCCGGGAGCAGATGGAGATCTTCTTAAAAATGTTGAAGCAAGTACTGGAGGAACTGATATGAGAACAGCGCAAATCCACCGCAAAACTGCGGAGACCGATATTTCTTTGACCTTGACCCTGGACGGCAAGGGCACCAGCGATGTGCAGACCGGCTGCGGCTTTTTGGATCATATGCTGACCCTGTTTGCCAAGCACGGGCGCTTTGACCTGCAGATTCGTTGCGCCGGAGATACCTATGTGGATGACCACCACACCGTAGAGGATGTGGGCATTGCTTTGGGACAGGCCTTTGCAAAGGCGCTGGGGGATAAGCGGGGCATCTGCCGTTATGGCAATATGATCCTGCCTATGGATGAGGCACTGATCCTCAGCGCAGTAGATCTGTCCGGCAGAAGCTATCTGAGTTGTCAGCTGGATATTCCCACAGAAAAAGTGGGCACTTTCGATACGGAGCTGGTGGAGGAATTCTGGCTTGGCTTTGTAAGAAATTGCAACTGCACCCTGCACATCAACCGGCTTGCAGGCGCCAATTCTCATCACATTATTGAGGGCGCTTTTAAGTCCGTGGCGCGCAGTATGCGCGCCGCTGTCAGCATCGACGCAGAGTTTGCTGATGAGATTATGTCAACTAAGGGTGTGTTGTAATGGTTGCAATTGTTGATTACGGTGTGGGTAACCTCTTCTCTCTGCAAAGCTCCTTTGCTGCCATCGGCGCAGAAGTGACGGTGACTGCCGATCCGGAGGTTTTGCAGAAAGCAGATTGCGTTTTGCTGCCCGGTGTGGGCGCGTTTGAGGATGCGGCCAACAAGCTGCGCAGCACAGGTTTGGATAAGGTGCTGAAAGAACTGGCAAAGCAAGGAAAGCCTCTGATGGGCATTTGCCTTGGTATGCAGATGCTTTTTGAAAAAAGCTATGAATACGGTTGTCATGAGGGTCTCGGCCTGCTGAAAGGTGCTGTGCGTCCCATCCGGGATGTGATCCCGGCAGACTATAAGATTCCCCACATCGGCTGGAACGGTCTGATCTTCAAACAGGATTCTCCGCTGCTGAAATATGTCAAACCGGGGGAGTGTGTGTATTTCGTCCATTCCTACTATGCGGCCGATTGTGGTGATGCCGTGATCGCAACGGCGGAATACGGCGCCGAGCTGACAGCTGCAGTGGGCGAGGGGAATGTGTTCGGCTGCCAGTTCCATCCGGAAAAAAGCGGAGAAGTGGGTCTGAAAATTTTGAAAGCATTTGTGGAAATGGGGGAAAAGGGCGTATGCTGATCTATCCGGCAATCGACCTGTATGAGGGAAAAGCCGTGCGGCTTTTCAAGGGCGATTACAATCAAATGACGGTTTATAACGATAACCCCCTTGCCGTGGCCCGGGATTTTCTCCAAAGCGGCGCGGTGTGCATCCACTTGGTGGACCTGCAGGGCGCCCGGGACGGCACGACCCCCAATCTGGAGACTGTCTGCAAGATCAAAGCGGAAACAGGTCTTTTCTGCGAAGTGGGCGGCGGTATTCGCACCATGGAGATCATTGACCGGTACTTAAGCGCCGGTATCGACCGGGTGATTTTGGGTACGGCTGCGGTAACAGAACCGGGTTTTGTGGAAGCGGCGGTGCAAAAATACGGCGAAAAGATCGCTGTGGGCATCGATATCAAGGACGGCAAGGTGGCCATCAAGGGTTGGACGGAGACCTCCGATTTGGATGCGCTGGATTTCTGCGCACGGATGCAGGACATCGGTGTAAAAACCATCATCTGCACGGACATTTCCAAGGACGGCGCCATGCAGGGCACCAACCACAGCCTGTACAAGACGTTGTCTGAACGGTTCCGTCTGCAGATCATCGCCTCCGGCGGTGTGTCTACTTTGGAGGATATCAAGCGGCTTGCTGCCCAAAATCTCCACGGCGCCATCGTGGGCAGAGCCTATTACAACGGAGATATCCGTCTTTCCGAAGCAATCGAGGTGGCAAAATGATAACAAAGAGAATCATTCCCTGTCTGGATGTGCGGGACGGTCGCGTGGTCAAGGGTGTCAATTTTGAGGGTCTGCGGGATGTGTCTTCGCCGGTAGAGCTGGGTATGTACTATAGCAGCTGCGGTGCGGACGAGCTGGTGTTTTACGACATCACCGCCTCCTCCGACGGACGGAAACTGTTTACAGATATCCTTTGCGAAACCGCAAAAAAGGTATTTATTCCTTTGACAGTAGGTGGCGGCATCAATACGGTGGCAGACTTTGACCGGGTGCTCAAATGCGGCGCGGACAAGGTCAGCGTGAATTCCGGTGCCATCCGGAATCCCGGATTGGTATATGAAGCGGCAAAGCTTTACGGCGACCAGTGCGTGGTGCTTTCGGTGGATGTAAAGCGCGTAGACGGTGTTTTCCGGGTCTTTGCCAAGGGCGGACGGGAAAATACGGGTCTGGAAGCCATTGAATGGATCAAACGGTGCGTGGGCAACGGTGCCGGCGAGATCGTGGTCAATTCCATCGACACCGACGGTGTGAAGGGCGGCTTTGACCTGGAGATGTTGGCGGCGGTGTGTGATGCGGTGTCTGTACCGGTGATCGCCTCCGGCGGCGCAGGCAAGATCGACGACTTTATTACCCTGTTCAAGACCCTTCCCAAGGTGGATGCAGGTCTGGCAGCATCCATCTTCCACTTCGGCGAGGTACATATTGCCGACCTGAAAGAAAAAATGGCCAATGAGAATATTCCTGCAAGGAGAGTATAATATGTTGAACATTGACGAACTGAAATTTGACGAAAAGGGTCTGATCCCTGCAATCGTGGTAGATGCCATCACCAAACAGGTGCTGACCCTTGCCTATATGAACCGGGAAAGTTTGCAGATCTCCATGGAAAAGGAGCTGACCTGCTTCTGGAGCCGTTCCCGCAACGTGCTGTGGCTGAAGGGCGACACCAGCGGAAATTATCAGCACATCGTATCCATTACCGCCGATTGCGACAAGGACGCGCTGGTGGTGATGGTGGAGCCGGAGGGACCTGCCTGCCATACAGGAACCCACACCTGCTTTACAAACACCCTTTGGGAAAGCGACAAGTTGAAAGAATTCAGCTTGCAGGGTCTGTATGATATGCTGGTGGGCAGAAACGAAGAACGCCCTGAGGGTTCTTACACAACCTATCTTTTCGAAAAGGGCATCGACAAGATTCTCAAAAAGGTAGGAGAGGAATGCACAGAGGTCATTATCGCCGGTAAGGCAGATGATAAAAAGGAAACCGTCTACGAGCTTGCTGACCTTGCCTATCACGCAATGGTGCTGATGGTGCAAATGGGCATCACGGTGGAGGATGTCCATAAGGAGTTGGCATCCCGCCATATTATTGACCATAAGGTCAAGCAGGAGAAGATGACCAAGTAACAAAAACAAAAAAGCCGTGCTGCTTTTGCAGCACCGCTTTTCGTTTGGTTGTTGCATTATTCTTCTGTGATGACCAGCAAATCGTTGGGTGTGCAGTTCAGCAGCAGACACATTGCTTCAATATTCTCATACTGAATGGATTTGGTTTCATTGTTTATCATTTTGTTGAAGTTCTGGTAACTCATACCCAATTGTTTATATAACCAGTATTTGGTTTTCCCTTGTTTTTCCAGCAATTCCAAAGCATTGAGTTTAAGCATAAGACATTCCCTCGTAAGTTATGTTTTGATGAGATAATATCTTAGTTTTTCTCTTTACATATAGACTATTACATTATATAATGCAAACAAGCTATATCAACAGGAGGTTACTATGATAATTGATATTACAGGAACGGTTTTGTTGCCGGGGAATATGGGGAAGGATTGCTTGGGAAACGGTACGCACAAGGATATAGAATGCTGCTGCGACGAATGTGATTATATGATGTGTTGCTTGGAAACCCACGACCCCAAAAGTTGCCTGGATTGTACTTACAAGGAATGTCCCCGCGCCGGAAAACACCCTGAAACTGCAGATGTGTGAGATTGTCCTTTTGGCGCAGGACAAAATAGGGGAAAGAGAAAAAGAAACGACCACCCAACGGGTGGTCGTTTGATATGCTGTTACAATATCAGAACAGCTTTTCTTTGATGTGGGACAGGCGGTCGAGAGCCTCGTTCAAGGTGGAATCCACCTTGGCAAAGTGCAGACGGATAATGTTGTTCACATCCTTCTCACTGAAGAAGGAGCTGCCGGGAACTGCACCGACACCGACCTTGCGAGCCAATTCTTCGCAGAACTCCACATCGGTCTGACCCTTTTTCAGATAGGGAGAAATATCAGCCAGCACAAAATAGGCGCCCTGAGGATCGGTATAAGGAATGCCGATGCGGTCCAGACCTTCGGTGAAGAGCTTTTTCATATGGGCATAGTGAGCGCCAAACTCCTCATAATAGCTGTCCGGCATATCCAGACCCACCACTGCCGCCTCCATCAGAGGAGAGGGGCAACCAACGGTGTTAAAGTCGTGATACTGCATGATGCGGTCCATAATGTGCTTGGGTGCAATGGCATAGCCCAGGCGCCAACCGGTGATGGAGTAGGTCTTGGACAGAGAGGAGCAGGACACCGTCCGCTCCCACATACCGGGCAGGCTGTTCATATAGGTGTGCTTGTGACCCTTGTAGATGATGTGCTCATAGACTTCGTCCATAATGGCATAGACATCGTACTTGATACACAGATCTGCGATCAGCTTCAGCTCATCGTAAGTAAAGACCTTACCGCTGGGATTGGAGGGGTTGCAGATGAGGATCGCCTTAATGCCCTGCTTGAAGGCATCTTCCAGCACATTGGCATCAAAGTTGAATTCAGGGGGCGTCAGAGGGATGAAGATGGGTTCGCACTGCGCCATAATGGCTTGGGCGCGGTAGTTCTCGAAGTAGGGAGAGAACATAGCGATCTTATCGCCGGGGTTGGCCAGTGCGAAAATGGTATCCACCATAGCCTCGGTAGAACCGATGGTGACCACCATCTCGGTGTTGGGGTCCAAAGTACGACCCATAAATCTGCCGCACTTTCTTGCCAGAGCCTGACGGAAATTGGGGGCGCCCATGGTGATGGGATACTGGTGGGGACCCTGATAGCAAACCTCGTTGAGGCGGTCCAGCATAGCCTTGGGAGGATCAAAATCCGGGAAGCCCTGGGCCAGGTTGATGGCACCGCAGTCGATGGAGATGCGGGTCATACGGCGGATGACGGAGTCGGTAAAATGTTGATTTTTTCTGCTCATTTCTTGCATAGTTACATACCTCGATTCTACTTAGTGGATGCCCAATTCTTCGTTGGTGGCAAGGGCCAGACCGTGGTTGGCCAGCAATTCGGTAAACTTTTCGGTCTCGTTAACCCGGAACACGATGTAGGCCTTGCCTTCCCTATGGGTGAACAGGGAATACATATATTCAATGTCCACATTGCCTTCGGCCATAGTTGCCAGCACCGGCGCGATACCGCCGGGCTCATCGGAAACGGCAACCACCAGCACAGGGGTCATAGACATCAGATAGCCGTGCTGCATCAGAATGGATGTTGCTTTTTCCGCATTGCCTACGATCATACGCAAAACACCGTAATCGGCAGTCTCGGCAATGGAGATCGCCCGCAGGTCAATGTGGTTTTCGGCCAGAACACCGGTGATCTCGGCAAACTGACCGGCGCGATTTTCCAAGAAAACGGAAATTTGATATACCATATTGCACCCTCCTTAAATTTTACGCTTGTCAATGATACGGACGGCCTTGCCTTCGCTGCGGGCGATGGTTTTCGGTGCCACCAGACGAACCTTGGCAAAAATGCCCAGCATAGCCTTCAGCGCATCCACCAAGTTCTTTTCCATGGAAGTGATCTTGGCCAAAGAGTCGGAGAAGTTCTCCGGGGTCATTTCCACCATAACCTCCAGCGTATCGGAGTGATTGACCCGGTCCACAACGATCTGATAGTTGGCAGGATAGCCCTGCTCGATCAGAACGGCTTCGATCTGAGAGGGGAAGACATTCACACCCTTGACGATGAGCATATCGTCGCTGCGACCCATAGGCTTGCACATCTTGATGTGGGTCCGTCCGCAGGAGCACTTTTCTTCCGTCAGCACGCAGATGTCACGGGTACGGTAGCGCAGGAGCGGAAAGGCTTCCTTGGTAATACAGGTGAATACCAGCTCGCCCTTGGAGCCAATAGGCAGAACTTCGCCGGTGTCCGGGTCGATGATCTCGGCAATAAAATGATCCTCGTTGATGTGCATACCGGCCTGGGCCTCACATTCAAAGGCAACGCCCGGTCCGGAGATCTCTGTCAAGCCGTAGATATCATAGGCTTTGATACCAAGACCGGCTTCGATTTCCTCCCGCATTTTCTGACTCCAGGCTTCTGCGCCGAAGATACCGGCTTTCAGCTTGATCTGATCCCGCAGACCACGCTCGTGGATGGATTCAGACAGATAAGCGGCATAGGAGGGGGTGCAGCAGAGGATGGTAGTACCCAGATCGGTCATAAACTGCAGCTGACGATCGGTACTGCCGGAGGACATAGGGAGGGTCAGGCAGCCTGCTTTGTGAGAACCGCCGTGCAGACCTGCACCGCCGGTGAACAGACCGTAGCCGTAAGCGACCTGGCAGACATCCTCTTTGTCGCCGCCCACTGCCATAATGGCACGGGCGCAGCAGTCCTCCCACAGGTCCACATCGTGCTGGGTGTAGAATGCCACAACACGCTTGCCGGTGGTGCCGGAGGTGGAGTGGATACGGACGCATTCATCCAGGGGTTTGCCCAACAGACCGTAAGGATAAGCCTCCCGGAGATCGTCCTTGGACAAAAAGGGGAGCTTGTGCAGATCAGCGGTGCTCTGAATGTCTGCAGGTGTCAGACCCTTTTCTTCCATTTTCTTACGGTAATAGGGAACATTGTCCCACACATGCTGGACCTGCTTTACAAGACGCTCGTCCTGCCATTGCTTGATTTGCTCACGGGAAGCAGTTTCAATTTCGGGTTGATAATATTTTGCCATTGGTGGTTTCTCCTTTAGGCATTGCGGCCAAGCTTAAATGCGGTTTTGTTCAGTTCCAGGAATTTGGCGGGAACGCTCTTTTCGATGGCGTCCATCCACTCGTCCTCGGTAAAGTCGAAGTAACGGGACAGGTGACCCATCAGAACGATGTTCACAGCCTTGGAAGAACCGGCCTGCTCAGCCAGTGCCAGGGCATCAAATGCATCTACATCCAAACCGGCAGCTTTCATTTGCTCAGCCAAGCCCTGGGGATACTCGGCTGCGCCGATGATCACCGGCATAGGAGAAATTTGCTGGGTGTTCACAACGATCTTGCCGCCGGGTTTCAGATACTCCGTCCAGCGGGCAGCTTCCAGCAGCTCAAAGGAAACGATAAAATCCGCTTCACCCTTGTCGATCACGGGGGAGTAGACCTTGTCACCAAAGCGGACATAAGTGACCACACTGCCGCCACGCTGACTCATACCGTGGACTTCGGACACCTTAATGTCATAGCCCTTTTCCAGCAGCATACGACCCAGCAGCTTGGATGCCAGCAGACTACCCTGTCCGCCAACACCGACGATCATAATATTCTGAGTTTTCATAGTTAGACCTCCTTTGCTGCTTGCAGCGCATCCAGCTTACACAGCTGGGCGCAGACACCGCAGCCGGTGCAGAGGGTGTTGTCGATCTTTGCCTTGCCGTTTACGATGCTGATGGCCGGGCAGCCGATCTTCATACAGGCTTTGCAGCCGACACACTTGTCGGAATCGGCGATAATGGGCTTTTTGTGCTTGACATATTTCAGAAGCGCACAAGGACGGCGGGAAATAATCACAGAGGGTACGTTCGCAGCGGTCTCTACCTTGATAGCTGCACCGCACTGGGCAAGATCATAGGGATCCACCACCCGAACACGGCGGATACCGACGGCACGGCACAGGGTTTCCAGATCAATCTTGGTGCAGGGATCACCCTTCAAATTAAAGCCGGTTGTGGGATTCTGCTGATGACCGGTCATACCGGTGATGGAGTTGTCCACGATGATGACGGTGCCGCAGGACTCATTGTAAGCCATATTCACAAGACCGGTCATACCGGAGTGCATAAAGGTGGAGTCGCCGATGACGGCTACGACTTTCCGTCCTTCGGTGTCATCGGCCTTGGTGAAGCCGTGCATACCGGAAATGGAGGCACCCATACAAATGGTGGTGTCCAGTGCCGCCAGAGGAGGTACTGCGCCCAGGGTATAACAGCCGATGTCGCCCAGTGCGGTGACCTTGTTCTTTGCCAGGGTGTAGTATAGACCTCTGTGGGGGCAGCCGGCGCACATAACGGGAGGACGGGGCGGAATGGCAGCATCCAGCTTGGTGCCGGAAACAGTGCTTGCGCCCAGTTTTTCAGCGATCAGATTCTGAGAGAATTCGCCGATGCAAGAGAACTTCTCCTTGCCGATGCAATCAAGACCCAGCTGCTTGCAATGGTTCTCAATAAAGCTGTCCAGCTCTTCGACGATGACCAAAGTGTCTACGGAAGCAGCGAAATCCTTGATCTTCTGCTCCGGCAGAGGCCAGATCATACCCAGCTTCATAACGGGATACTTGTCACCGCAAACCTCTTTTACATACTGATAGGAGGTGGAGGAGGTGATGATACCCACAGAGCGGTCGGTGCCCTGCTCAACACGGTTGATCTCACAGGTTTCTGCCCACTGTGCAAGCTTACGGGTGCGCTCCTCCACAAAGGGATGGCGCATCTTGGCGTTGCCGGGCATCATAATGTACTTCTGAGGATTCTTTTCGTAGCCCTGGCTGACTTCAACCCGTTCGCCCGGTTCTACGATACTTTGAGAATGGGAAACGCGGGTACACATCTTAATGAAGACGGGAGTGTCAAATTCCTCGGACAGCTCGTATGCCAGCTTGGTGAAAGCCAGCGCTTCGGCAGAATCGGCAGGCTCCAGCATGGGAATTTTGGAGGCTCTGGCATAATGACGGGAATCCTGCTCGTTCTGAGAGGAGTGCATACCTGCATCATCTGCCACACCGATAACCATGCCGGCATTGACACCGGTATAGGCGATGGTGAACAGAGGGTCAGCTGCCACATTCAGACCAACATGCTTCATAGCGCAGAAGCTGCGCTTACCGGCAAGGCTGGCGCCGAAAGCTGCTTCCATCGCGACCTTTTCGTTGGGCGCCCACTCGGCATATACTTCTTTATAGGTGGCTACGCACTCTGTGATCTCAGTACTGGGGGTGCCGGGATAACTGGATACGAAGCTGCAGCCGCCCTCAAACAGACCTCTGGCAACTGCTTCGTTGCCAAGCATCAGTGTTTTCATGGATTTACCTCCTTGGTGTTTTCGATAGAATCGGTTAGGGTGCTGTCATAGCAGGAGAAAACCTGTCGGATATGATCGGCATCAGGTTTTTTGGTAAACAAACTGACCACAGGAACCAGGATCAGTCCTGCCAGCATACAGAATGCGCCGGCATTGATGGGAGAACGCAAAAGCGCGGGGAAGCATTGGGGGAAGAGAATGTTACTGAGCATAACCACCGCGGAGAACAGGAAACTGGTCCAAACGGCGAGCTTCGTGGTTTTCTTCCAGTAAAGACCGAACAGGAACGGTGCAAGGAATGCACCTGCCAGTGCGCCCCAGGAGATGCCCATCAGTTGAGCGATAAAGGTGACATTGGAGTTGTACTGGATCAGCGCCAGCACAACAGAAATGAGAATAAATACAACGATCAGCAGCCGAATGGAAAGAAGCTGCTTCTTTTCGTCCATTTTCTTTGCGAGATTTCCCTTGATGAAATCCAGCGTCAAGGTGGAACTGGAGGTCAGCACCAAAGAAGACAGGGTGGACATGGATGCCGACAGCACCAAAATAACCACCACTGAGATCAGAAACGGGGAAAGATCTGAGAGCATTGCGGGGATGATGGCATCAAAGCCTTCTGTTGCCACATCCACCCGGTCAGCAAACAGCCGTCCGAAACCGCCCAGGAAATAACAGCCACCGGCCACAACCAAGGCAAACAGAGTGGAAATAAGCATCCCCTTGTTAATTGCCTTTTCACTTTTGATGGCATAGAATTTCTGCACCATCTGGGGAAGTCCCCAAGTGCCGAGGGAGGTGAGGATCACCACACCCAGCAGGTTTTTGGGATCCGGTCCGAAGAGAGAATTAAACATACCGGGATTGCCGGACACTGCAGGATCCGAGACCTGTCCAAGAGCGGTAAAGGCTTCTGCAAATCCGCCTTGTCCCTTTAAGACCGCGCAGATCACCGCAATGATACCCACGATCATAATAATGCCTTGAATAAAATCGTTGAGGGCAGTTGCCATATAGCCGCCTACGATTACATACACGGCGGTGATGATCGCCATCGCAATGACACAGACGGAGTAATCAATGTTAAATGCCATACCGAACAGGCGGCTCAGACCGTTATAAAGGGATGCGGTGTAAGGAATCAAAAAGATGAAGATAATGGCAGAAGCGGCGATCTTCAACCCATTGCTGTCAAACCGCTTGCCGAAAAACTGGGGCATGGTTGCACTGCCTAAGTGCTGAGTCATAACTCGGGTACGGCGACCTAAAATTGCCCAAGCCACCAGCGAGCCGATCAGCGCATTGCCGATACCCACCCAGGTGGCGGCAATACCGTATTTCCAGCCGAACTGACCTGCATAGCCTACAAACACAACCGCAGAAAAATACGATGTGCCGTAGGCAAAGGCAGTCAGCCACGGACCGACACTGCGACCGCCCAAAACAAAACCGTCCACATTGGTGGCGTTCTTTTTGCAGTAGATACCAATACCGATCATAATACCGAAGAAAACCACCAGCATTGGAATCTTGATGAGAAGATCCATTGTTTATATCACTGTCTTTCTGTTATGTAAAAATAATTGCAGGTTAGCCGGTAATCTGACTTTCCACCAGACGACCCTGGCAGTATCTTTCCCGCAGCACCGGCTTTTCGATCTTACCGGTGGGATTTCTGGGAATCCGATCGAAGATGATCTGCCTGGGGCGCTTGTACCGGGGCAGAGCCACGCAGAAATCGTTGATCTCTTCTGCTGTGCAGGTGACACCCTCTTTGATTTCCACGATCGCCGCTGCGATCTCGCCAAGGCGGGGATCCGGCAGACCAATGACTGCCACATCCTTGATCTTGTCAAACCCGCGGAGGAAGTCTTCAATTTGAACGGGATAGAGGTTCTCGCCACCGGAAATGACCACATCCTTTTTCCGGTCGACCAGATAGATAAACCCGTCTTCATCCATACGGGCCATATCGCCGGTCCAGAGCCAATCTCCCTTCAGCACCTCGTTGGTAGCCTCGGGATTTTTGTAGTAGCAAAGCATCACGCCGGGACCCCGGACAGCCAGCTCACCCACTTCACCCCGGGGGACTTCCACTCCGGATTCGTCGATGATCTTGGTTTCCCAAAGGTAACCGGGCTTACCAATGGCGCCCACCTTGTGGGTATTTTCCACACCCAAATGCACGCAGCCGGGTCCGATGGATTCGGAAAGACCGTAGTTGGTGTCATACTGATGGTGGGGGAACTTTTCCATCCAGCGGCGGATCAAACTGGGCGGCACCGGCTGGGCACCGATGTGCATCAGCCGCCACTGATCCAGATAATAGTCGCCCAGGTCGATGCGTCCGGAATCCACAGCATCCAAAAGATCCTGTGCCCAGGGCACCAGCAGCCAAACGATAGTGCACTTTTCTTCTGTCACAGCGCGCAGGATCCATTCCGGCTTCACACCGCGGAGCAAAACCGCTTTGCTTCCGGCAAGCAGGGAACCGAACCAGTGCATTTTTGCGCCGGTATGATACAAGGGCGGAATGCAAAGAAATACATCATCCCGGGTCTGAGAGTGGTGATTCTGTTCCACCATACAGGCACAGCGCAAGGCTCTGTGGTTGTGTAGAATCGCCTTGGGGAAACCAGTGGTGCCGGAGGAGAAGTAGATAGCAGCGTAGTCATCCTCTGTCAGCGCTACGGGGGGTGCGCTGGAAGAGCAGAAGCCGATGAGCTTCATACAGTCTTCTGCATATTCGGGGCAGTTTCTGCCCACAAAGAACATCATTTTCAAAAAGCCCAGATTGGGGACGATGGCATCCACACGGCTGACAAACTCAGGTCCGAATACCAGCACTTCCACATCCGCCAGATCCAGACAGTACTGGATCTCGTCGGAAGAGTAGCGGAAGTTCATAGGCACGGCAATGCAGCCGGCTTTGAGAATACCAAAGTAAATGGGCAGCCACTCCAAACAGTTCATAAGCAGTATGGCAACCTTTGTGCCTTTGGGAAGTCCGCGGCTGAGCAGCAGATTTGCAAAGCGGTTGGCGCGCCGATCAAAATCTTTCCAGCTCATTTCCCGGCGGTAAGGTGCGTCGGGATTGGCATTTTCAATCAGGTTAAAGTCCCGCCAGGTAACGGCATTGTCCCGTTCTTCGGAGGGGTTGATCTCTACCAGCGCAGATTCCGCGCCGTATAGTCTGGCATTGCGTTCCAAGTAATCCGTAATGACCATAAAAATACTACCTTTCAAAAACTTGCATAATAATAAAAAAAGCCTCTGCACTAAGCAGAGGACGAGTTTACCCCGTGGTACCACCTCAATTTACCGCTTTCTTTGCGGCCTCATCCGGTCCCAACAGACCGTAAGCGCAATATCGGGCGCACCCGTCTCCGCCTACTGAATATTTCAGCAGAGCCGCTCGGAAAGGTATTCGGCGCGATCCTCCTGCTGCCTTGCACCGACCGGCAGCTCTCTGTAGGAAAGATGGGTGCGCGTACTATGTTTCGTCATCGCGTTTGTTTTCATCGATTTTACCACCTCTTGTAAACAATGTCAACAATAAATGCTCCCATAATGTTGAAAAAACGACAATTTCTTTTGTACAAATCGCAAAATCATCTCCATAAGGGAAATTGTGCGCTCTCTGGCTGGGCAGGCATTGGTCGTCCGTAAGGGTTCCGATGTTGTAAGGCTGTTTTTTGCGCCCTCGGCGGCAACGCTCGTCCGCGTTGCATTTAGATGGGTTCGAGTCCTATCTCTAATACCATATCAAAAAGAAAAAAGCCATCCCGGTTGGGATGACTTTTTCTTTTGGTGGACGATATAGGACTCGATATGCATTTTTTTCGTCTGCGAAAGAAAATAAAGGTACGCCTCGGTGGAGCCTTCGGCGGCAACGCTCGTCCGCGTTGCGTTTAGATGGGTTCGAGTCCTATTTCTAATACCATACCGAAAAGAAAAAAGCCATCCCGGTTGGGATGACTTTTTCTTTTGGTGGACGATATAGGACTCGAACCTATGACCTTCCGCACGTCAAGCGGATGCTCTAGCCAGCTGAGCTAATCGTCCAAAGGCAGGAGTCATTATAACCAAGAAAAGGGGGTTTGTCAACCCCCTTTTATGGAAAAATCAAAGTAAATTATCGGGAAGATACGGATTCGGCCTGTTCTGCGTGGGTTTCCGGCACATCTTCCTCCACTTCGGACAACTCAATGGTCATCTCGCCCTTGGGAATCAGGAATCTGCGGATGGCAAACAGACCGGCAATACAAAGCACACTTGCCACATTGCTCCAGGGGTTATCGTGGCTCAGGATGACCTGACGGGCGATAGCGACGATCAGCACTTCCAGTGTGTTGGCGGGGGTCATATCCAACAGCATCCGCACAAATTCCAAGCCCACCACCAGTGTCAGAATGTGTTGCAGGTAGGTGTTGATGGTTGCAAAATACCCGTCCAATGTGAACATCCGGTAGATTTCTATACCCAACATACCCACCAGCACGATCAGAGTGATGATGGCAATGATGAATTCCAGACAGTGCAGGACCTTATGGATCCAGTTTGCGCTTTTTTTGTGCATAGCTTGACCTCCACGGTGTTTTTCATCATTATACACGAAAAAAGCAGAAAATGGAAGAAAAAATTCTAGTCTATCAAGCGCATTCTGTGTACGCAAATGCCCAAAACCAATTGACAGACGGGGGGGATGCGTGGTATACTCTACTTGTTTATAATGAGCGTAATACGGGATGAAATTGGTTATCGAGTTGTGAGGAAGTGTGCTATGAACGGTTTTGCTGACATCCACACGCATATTTTACCCGGGGTGGATGACGGTGCTGAGGATATGCATACGGCCTGTGAACTGGTGCGTATGGCATGGCTGAACGGCACCAGGACGATGTTTTTGACCCCCCATTACCGTGGGGAATTTAAGGAAAATTCCATAGCTTGGTTGCGGGAGAGCTTTTCTATGTTCCGCCAGTTTGTGGCAGAGGAATTTCCGGAGATGCAGCTGTATTTGGGGCACGAGCTGAATTATGAAACCGATGTGTCGGACAAGCTGCTTGCCGGTAAGATTCTATCTATGAATGACAGCCGCTATGTGCTGCTGGAGTTTGGAATGAATGCCCTACGCTCCCAGATTATTATGGGTGTATCGGAAATCACCCGATGCGGTTACACACCGATTATTGCTCACGCGGAGCGATATGATATTTTCCGCAAAGACCACGAGTTGGCCGATGAGGTGTTGAAACTGGGCGCATACCTTCAGCTCAATGCAGACAGCATTATGGGTGTCTACGGCTTTTCCGTGAAACGCTATTGCCACAGATTACTGAAAGGGCGAAAGGTGCATTTTGTTGCGACCGATGCCCATGACAGTCAACTTCGCCCCCCGTTGATGAGAAAATGTTTTTTGCGAGTATGCAAGAAGTACGGACGGGACTATGCAGAGCAGATCTTTTGCGAAAATGCGCAAATGCTCATAGAAGAACGAACAGAATAAGGAGAATCGTATGGAACAGCAAAATAAGCAAATAGAGATCAATTTTGTAGATCTTTTCTACTATCTGAAAAAGAAAATTGTGATTATCATTGCGGTGGTGGTTGTATGCGCCTTTGCGGGTTTTTTGTACAGTACCCTGTTTGTGACACCGATGTACACAGCTGAGACCCGGTTGTATGTGCTCAACCGCTCCAGCTCAGCCGGTGTGGTTGGCTCTGACTTCCAGATTGCCGACAATATTCTTGCAGACTATAAGATCCTGATCACCGGCAAGAATGTGACACAGGAAGTTGTCAATCAACTGGGACTGAAGATGTCAGCGGCTGCTTTGGGAGCCAAGATTAATGTTTCTGCACCGGAAGATACCCGCGTGGTGCAGATCAGCGTGACCGATTCCAACCCCCATCGGGCGGCAGATATTGCCAACAAGGTGCGTGAAGTCGCCACAGGCCAGATTCAGGAGATCATGGATGTGGATGCGGTGCATCTGATCTATGCGGCGGATGTTCCCGACTCCCCCTCCAGCCCCAATGTGAAGAAGAATACATGTCTGGCAGCGCTGTTGGGTCTGGTTGTAACCGGCGCTGTCTTTGTGGTGATTTTTGTTCTGGATGACAGCATACGCACAGAAGAAGATGTGGAGCGGTATTTAGGTCTGAGTGTTTTGGGTGTGATTCCCAATACTACAGATATCGACACTGCAGCGGAAAATCCTGCAACAAAAAAGAAGAAGCTGACCATCGGTAAAAAGCCGGGCAAGAAATGAGAGGAAGGGCTTTGGAAATGATTGCAGTTAAGCGTTTTGTAACGAAAGATGTTCAAACAACAGAAGCCATCAAGATTCTGCGGACTAACTTGATGTTCAGCGGCGCAGATGTGAAGGCCGTGACTTTGACCAGCTTTGCCGCAGCTGAGGGAAAGTCCACGATTTCTTTCCAGCTGGCAGCATCTCTGGCACAGGCCGGCAAGCGGGTTTTGTTGTTGGATGCGGATTTGAAAAGAAGTAATTTGTACAATCGGCTGCGGTGCAAGGGTAAGGCAGAAGGCCTGAGCCATTATCTGTCCGGTATGGCAAACATCAATGAGCTGATCCACGAAACCGATCTTCCCGGTATGTATGTGATGTTTGCGGGCGCCTATGTGCCCAATTCCGCGGAACTTTTGGGCAGCAGCGGCTTCGGTAAGTTGATCTCTGGTTTGAAGGATGTATTTGACTATGTGATTGTGGATTCTGCACCTTTGGGTCAGGTGGTGGATTGCGCAGTGATCGCCCCTACGCTCGATGGTGTGCTGATCGTGGTGGATAGCACCAACAACAGCTATAAGATGGAGCAGCGCATTCGGACCCAACTGGAAAAATCCGGCGCCAAGATTCTGGGTGTGGTACTCAACCGGGTGAACTTTAAGGAGCGGGGCAAGTATTACGGAAAGCTCTATCGCCTTGGCAAATACGGACAGGAAAACATTAACGAATAAAAACAGGCGTGTTGCAGTGAATTCTGCAACACGCCATTTGTTTTGTCGGGGAACTTTAAGATTGTAAAAACTTTGCGGCGGCGGAAAGAAGCGCTGCTTTTTCGTTGGGAAGCACTTCATCCTGCACCTGCTCCAAGAGCCATTGCAGGCATTTTCCCAATGCAGGTCCCGGCGCAAAGCCGGCAGCCAGCAGATCAGCTCCGCTCAAATGCAGATCCCGCAGGGACAGGCAGGCATCCTCCTGCTGTATTTCCGTTAACAGGATACGGATGCTTGCGAACACAGAATCGTCTCCATCTGTAAGATCTGCCTGCTGCAGCGCCAACAGCTGCTCAACGGCTTCGGCACCATACTTTCCCAGCCTGCGACGCAGGAGCTTCTTGTCCGGCACCAAGGGGGTCATATGCTGATCGATCAGCAGACATACCCGTTCCCGCAGGACATTGGGCGCCTTCAGCTGCAAAAGCATATCGTTTGCCAGTTGGGCGCTGATTTGAGCGTGTCCGTAAAAATGCCCGATGCCGTTTTCGTCCAATTGGAAGCAGGCAGGTTTTCCGCAATCGTGCAGCAATGCTGCCCAGCGGACAGCCAATGCGTCCGGAGCAACTGCAACCACATGGGCGGTGTGGGTATACACATCATATTGGTGATGGGGGTTGTGTTGCAAAAAGCCTGCACAGGGGGCAAGCACGGGCAGAACCTGCGTCAAGATATCGGTGTAATCCAAAAGATCTTTGGCGGTTACCACGGGGAGGAGTTTACATAATTCGTCAAACACCCGTTCTCTTGCCAGTTTTTCCATAGCGGGCGCCATACTCTGCATAGCCAGCAGGGTGTTTTTCTCCGGGGTCAATCCGAAGCGCACGGCAAATCGTACACCACGCAGGATCCGCAGAGCATCCTCTTTGAAGCGTTGGTGGGGATCACCCACGGTTCGCAGGATGCGGTTTTGCAGATCGTCTTGTCCGCCGAAGGGGTCGATATACCCGGTTGCGGGACTGTATGCCATAGCGTTGACGGTGAAGTCCCGCCGCGCCAGATCTTCTTCCAGGCAGGGTACAAACTTTACCCAATCCGGATGCCGCCCGTCCACATAGCCGCCTTCTGTGCGAAAGGTGGTGATCTCAATAACCTCTTTGTTTACCACCACACCGATGGTGCCGTGTTTTTCGCCGCTGCGTACCAGCGTGTAACCGTCAAACAGCCGGGCGGTTTCTGCCGGCAGGGCATTGGTGCAAAGGTCATAATCGTGGGGTATCTTTCCCAGCAGAGCATCCCGGACACAACCGCCCACAGCATAGGCTTCAAAGCCTGCCTGTGTCAGCGTTTGCAGGCACAGCTGTGCGCCTTCAGACAGTGTCATCGTCTTGTGTTTCATATCGATTTGCGGGAAAGACACAGTAGTCTGTGGCCATCCAGATGCCGGCGGACAGATAGAACAACCAATCATTTCCGGACAGGCACAGGCAGCAGCAGAACAGCGCAGCCTGACCGAAGAACAGATACTTCCGGTAGTCACCGATCAGCGCATCTGCCTCTGCCCGGAAGTAACAGGCCAACAGCAAAAACAGGGAGCCCAGAAGCTGGAAAAAGTACAACTGTAACTGGGGTTCAGCGCCCCACATCCGGCAGCAGACCAACACCCGAAACACCAAAAACAGCGTCACACCACCGTGAAGCAGGCAGGACGGACGCAGACCGATGCGCCGGCAATGTGCTGCGTACAGCAGTGCTGCAGCGCCCAGCACACCCAAAATCGGCAGCAAGATCCGCAGGAAACCGGCAGCATTTACGATAAAGGCGGAAATGCCCATACCGGCAGCGCCCACGGCAGTGCCTGCAGCAGCGATTTTGGAAGGGGGGAACAGTTTGCGGTAAGCCTGAGAGGGGGCAGCGGTTCGGATATCCCAAAAGCAGATCCCCAGTGTGACCAACAGCAAAAGGAAGGTCAGGATCCCGGCGATATGGTTTGTGGGCAGCAGACCCTGCTCATTGATGGTGGACAGCAGCCAAAATCGCAGGGCAAGACCTGCCATACCGGTCAGTAAAGGGAACCAGGGAAACAGTCCCTGTCTGGAAAATAATTTCATATATGAACCTCCAGGGTGCGGAAGAAAATAATTTGTATCTATTATACCAATCTTGCCCGGGGATTTCTACCCCTAAGTTGGAAAATTTATACTTGTTTCCGGAAAGATTAGCGAGTATAATGAAAAAAGATTTTTAAGCTATAAAAGGAAGTGGAGTTATGGTGCGTTATATTGTGCTGCTGCTGGCGCTGGTATTGGCTGTGGGCATTTGCGCCGGGGTGGGCGGCTTTGCCGGATATGCCTGGCTGTGGCTGTTGCCGGTGGGGTTTGCAGCCGGTTTTTTGGCGATTGCGTTGGTGATCTTTTTGACCCTTTGGATCTCCTGCCTGCTGGTGAACACCCAAAAACCGCAGAAAAAGGACAGCCCGTATTATAGGCACTTGACCTGCTTTATGGCGGATATTGCACGATGGATCCTGCGGATGCGGGTACATACCAAAGGATTGGAAAAGTTACCCCAAAAGGGTAGATTCCTGCTGGTGTGCAACCATATTAACGATTTGGACCCGGTGCTGCTGCTGAGTATGTTCAAAAAAAGCCAGCTGGCTTTTATTTCCAAGCGGGAGAATGATCAAAAACCCTTTGTGGGAGAACTGATGCACAAGACCATGTGCCAGCTTATCAACCGGGAAAATGACCGGGAAGCATTGAAGACTATCATTGAATGTATCCGGCTGATCCGGGAGGATGAAGTATCCATCGCGGTGTTCCCGGAGGGCTATACCAGTATGGATGGTCTGCTGCACCCCTTCCGCAGCGGTGTGTTCAAGATCGCCCAAAAGGCGAAGGTGCCCATCGTGGTTTGCACTGTGCAGAACACCAACAAGGTTTTCAAAAACATCAAGACCCTGACACCTACGGATATCCACCTGCACCTGCTGTCGGTAATCCAGCCGGAGGAATTTGAAGGCGTGACCGCGGTGGAATTGGGCAATCGCATCCATACTATGATGGCTGAGGACTTGGGTCCGGAACTGGTTTTGAAAGAAACCCCTTGATTTTAGTGGTATTTTGGTCTATAATATTAGGTAATTTTCAAACAGTGGAGGAAAGAAAATGAAAAACAGCGAAAAGACCTTAGATATGATCGTGACCCTGTGCAAAAACCGGGGTTATGTGTACGCCGGCTCTGAAATTTACGGCGGTCTTGCCAACTCCTGGGATTACGGCCCTCTGGGTGTGGAGTTCAAGAACAATGTGAAGAAGGCATGGATGAAGAAGTTTGTGCAGGAATCCGACTACAATGTGGGTTTGGATGCCGCCATCATTATGAACCCCACCACTTGGGTGACCACCGGTCATGTGGGTTCCTTCTCCGATCCGTTGGTCGACTGCAAAGGCTGTGGCGCCCGTCACCGTGCGGATAAGCTGATCGAAGAGTCCGAGTCCGGCAAGGGCGTGAATGTGGATGCAATGAAGCCCGCCGAGATGAACGATTTTATCGCAGAGCATGAGGATGTGGTCTGCCCCAACTGTGGCAAGCATCACTTCACCTCCATCCGTAACTTTAACCTGATGTTCCAGACCAAGATCGGCGTTACCGAGGACTCCTCCTCCATCGCTTACCTGCGTCCGGAAACCGCGCAGGGCATCTTTGTCAATTTCGATAACATCCAGCGTACCACCCGTAAGAAGCTGCCCTTTGGCGTTTGCCAGGTGGGTAAGGCTTTCCGTAACGAGATCACCCCGGGTAACTTCACCTTCCGTACCCGTGAGTTCGAGCAGATGGAGTGCGAATTCTTCTGCCAGCCCGGCACCGATCTGGAGTGGTTTGCCTACTGGAAGGACTTCTGCAAGAACTGGCTGATCTCCCTGGGCATTAAGGAAGACTCTCTCCGCCTGCGTGACCACGAGCCTGCAGAGCTGGCTTTCTACTCCCGCGCAACCACCGATATCGAGTATCAGTTCCCCTTCGGTTCCGGTTGGGGTGAGTTGTGGGGCATTGCTGACCGTACCGACTATGACCTGGGTCGCCATCAGGAGGCTTCCGGTAAGAAGCTGACCTACTTCGATCAGGAGCGGAACGAGCATTACATCCCCTATGTTATTGAGCCTTCTCTGGGCTGCGACCGTGTGGCGCTGGCTTTCTTGTGCGAGGCTTATGACGAGGAGGTCGTGGGTCAGGACAAGAACGGCAAGGATGATGTTCGTACCGTGCTGCGTCTGCACCCGGCACTGGCTCCCTTTAAGGCTGCTATTCTGCCGCTTTCCAAGAAGCTGTCTCCCAAGGCTGAGGAGATCTACCGCGAGTTGCGTAAGGACTTTATGATCGACTTCGACGATGCCGGCTCTATCGGCAAGCGTTATCGCCGTGAGGACGAGATCGGTACTCCCTTGTGTATCACCGTGGACTTCCAGACCATCGGCGATGAGACCACCGAGGCTGATAACTGCGTCACCGTCCGTGACCGCGACACTATGGAGCAGGTTCGTATCCCCATCAGCGAATTGAAGGACTATATCGCTAAGAAGTGCGAATTCTAAAAAACTCCCCGGCAGGAATTGAAGCGACCCCAAAAAGTTAGACAAATATTTCTAACTCAAATTGTTTAAGCTGCCGAAAGGGCTTGCTGTCTGTGTAATGCAGGCGGCAAGCCCTTTAGTCTTGCCTTAATTCGCCGGTTATTATAGTAATCAATATA
>JAZRLE010000088.1:0-2970 GCA_045646665.1 Faecousia sp.
CCGTTCAGCTGCTCTGCGGACAGAACGCTGCCTTCAACGACGCCACCCTTGATTGCCAGGGGGAGCTTGTTCTTCTTGGCGAACTCGCATACGATACGAGCGGGAGCGATGGGATCGCCGGTGGTGCTGGCCATTGCGGTAGTGCCGTTGAGAACCTCATCGAAATCGTAGCCAACTTCCTTGGTTGCGAAACGGGTCAGAGTGTTCTTAACAACGGTGTACTCAACACCAGCGTCACGGAACTGCTTACGCAGGTCGGTATCCTGAGCAACGTTGATACCCTTGTAATCGACGAAGACGATGGAAGTAGCTTCCTTGATCTTGCCGGTCAGAGCTTCAACAACGGCCTTCTTGCTCTCAAGAACCTTTGCGTTGGGCATGTATTTCACCTCCGAAAATAAAATGTCTTCCTGCCAGAAGACAGGAAGACACGCATAATATCACTATCAGCGCACCTCGGCAGGATTTATGGCATAGCCACCTGCTGTCTTTGGCAACAGACATATTCTAACAGGTGCGGCACTGATTGTCAAGAACTTTTTAAAAAAATGATCAATTATTTTATCTGTTTTCCTCTAATTCTCTGATCTCATCTTTAAGCTCTTTGATTTTTTTGACCCGATCCAGGAAATCGAATTCCAGCATATCAGAAAGTTTGCGCAGAGCAATGCTCAGTATTAATAAAATCGCAGAGGTTGTGACGATGTAGATAGAGGCGCCGAAATATGCGCCGAAAGGAATGTCCAACGAGGAAATATAAAGATACAGAAGAATACCCATAACAATATTGAACCCGCTGATGACGATACAGGCGGTGGATAAACCTTTGGTGGTTGAATACATAATAATACCTCCGTAAAAAACTATCGCAATTTTAACATGTCGTGCATATTTCGTCAAGAACTTCGTGGATATAATAATGTGAGTACATTTATTTGACGTGATAACAAAGCATATACGGCAATATAAATAAATCCGGAGCGAAAAGATTGTTTATAATGCCTAATATACAACATACAGGCGTTATGATAAAATATTAATACAAATAATAGAAGGGGGAGATGCCAAAATGGTTTTTGCACAGATGATGCGGTATGGTTTCTGTGGCTTTTTTGGCGCGGTTGCTCCCTAATCAATATTAACCAAAGCCAGATTAACGCATAAGCTGTACTGCCGATGAGCAAACAGCTTATGCGTTTTTTAGGATAGAGGAAAGGAGATATTCTTATGTGGGAGAATTTTAAGAAGACCCCTTTTAATGATGAAGGTACTATGTGGATGGGTAAGGGGAGATGGATCCTGCCTATTCCGGGAACCCGAGATAAGGAAATCAGCCCCGCGGCAAAGTTTGGCATAGTCGGTGCTTGTGCATTTTTTGTTGTATTCTTTATCTTAACACTTTGGCTTGGCAGACCGGATTATACCTATCTTGAGCTTCCTCATCAGCAAACGCTCTATAATATGATGGGTCGTTCGTTGGCAGATGTTGCTACTTCTGTGGGCGTGAATTCCGATGAATTGATCGAAGTATCTGCCGGTACTTATAAATTACCGGAAGGCGAAATATATGCGGGCATTGCATTTGAAACAACCTTGCGTTTTGAAGATGGAATGCTTTCCGGATATTTCTACACTGCGGGAAGTCCGGCGACAGCAAAGAAAGCGGCAAAGGATATTGCCAATGTTGCGGAAATGTTTTCTATTAAAAACATTAAACTTGATGATGGAACGGTGATTCACAGAAGCGCTTTGCGGCGTTACCTTGCAGAAAATAATCTGCCGTTTTCGATGCAGAGCAAATCCGGTTGGACATCAGGAAATCTTCCGCAGGATGCTGCAGTAACAAAGTATTTGCAGATGCTGGAAAACGATCCTAATTGGGAAGGTAGAGTTGGCGAGTATTTGACAAAACGGGCTTGTTACTATGAGGAAATGGAAACGGAATATGATCCGGATACACAGTGGGTATCTATACAAATAAAGTACTATGTGGATACGCTGACCAAATAATAACAATAAAAAATGCTCCGAAGCATTGTACTTCGGAGCATTTTTATGTCGAAAGAATTAGGCGTACTTGGTGGTGTTAACCTTAACGCCGGGGCCCATGGTGGAAACCACGGTGCAGGAGCGGATATACTGACCCTTTGCAGCAGCGGGCTTAGCCTTCACAACTGCATTCATCAGAGTATCCATGTTCTCGGTCAGCTTTTCAGTGCCGAAGGAGACCTTGCCGATGGGGCAGTGGATGATGTTGGTCTTGTCCAGACGGTACTCGACCTTACCGGCCTTGATTTCCTGAACAGCAGCGCCAACGTTAGGGGTGACGGTGCCGGCCTTGGGAGAGGGCATCAGACCCTTGGGGCCCAGAACCTTACCCAGACGGCCAACGATACCCATCATGTCGGGGGAAGCGACGACCACGTCGAACTCAAACCAGTTCTCCTTGGTGATCTTCTCGACCAGCTCCGTGCCGCCGACATAGTCAGCGCCAGCAGCCTGGGCCTCTTCGACCTTGGCGTCCTTGGTGAAGACCAGAACGCGGCGGGTCTTGCCGGTGCCGTTGGGCAGAACAACAGCGCCGCGGACCTGCTGGTCAGCGTGACGGGAGTCAACACCCAACTTGATGTGCAGCTCGACGGTCTCGTCGAACTTAGCGGAAGCACCCTTCACAACCAGATCCAGGGCCTCGCTGGGATCGTACTGAACAGAGCGGTCAATCAGCTTGGCGCTCTCTTGATACTTTTTACCTCTAAACACTTATAATTTCCTCCTTAAAGTGGTGATGCGGAAAAATCCTCCCACATTTCTGAGACGAAGCTCAGATAGAAAAGTTAATTAGTCAACGACGACAACGCCCATGCTGCGGCAAGTGCCGGCAACCTGGCTCTCAGCAGCCTCCAGGGAGTTGACGTTCAGATCGGGCATCTTGGTCTTGGCGATCACAGTGATCTGGGCCTTGGTGATCTG
>JAZRLE010000089.1:0-2886 GCA_045646665.1 Faecousia sp.
CGGCACCCATATTAAACAGGCCGATCCCCAAGACCAGCAAAACGGCACCCACTGTGAATGTAATCAGTTCTGCATGGGAGAAGTTAAACCAAGGCAGCAGCGCCACCAAATACACGATCAGTGTGATCGGCAACGCAGAGAGCAACGCCTCAGCAATTTTATTTTTCAATTCCTTCAATGCCGCTCACCTGCCTCGAAAAATTTTTTGAATATTATAGCATAAAACCGCTTCTATTCCAACCCTGAATGGTAAAATTACAGTAAATTCTATATGCAAAAACCCCCGGTCAAATTGAAGTGACCCCAAAAAGTTAGACAAATATTTCTAACTCAAATTGTTTAAGCTGCCGAAAGGGCTTGCTGTCTGTGTAATGCAGGCGGTAAGCCCTTTAATCTTGCCTTAATTCGCCGGTTATTGTAGTAATCAATATAGTCAATAAGTTCCGCTTTGAAGTGTTCCACAGAATCAAATTCTTGCAGGTAGAGTAGTTCGCTCTTAAGATGCCCAAAGAAATTCTCCATAACAGAGTTGTCGTAGCAGTTGCCCTTTCGGCTCATGCTCTGTCTGATACCTTTCTCGTCCAACATCTTTCTGTATTGTTTGTGCTGGTAGTGCCAGCCTTGATCCGAATGTAGGAGCAGACCGGTGTTATCAGGTATCTTCTCAAAAGCCTGTTCTAACATAGTTGTTACCATTAGTAGGTTCGGACTTTCTGAAATCGTGTAGGTTACAATATCTCCGCTGCATAGATCGAGAATCGGAGATAGATACAGCTTTTGCCCAAACAAGCGAAACTCGGTTACATCCGTTACCCACTTTTGGTTGGGTTTCTCTGCCCGGAACTCACGGTTCAACTCGTTGCTAGCAATCTTGCCTTGTTCTCCTTTGTAGGAACGATATTTCTTCATACGAACTCGGCAAATCAAGCCCAATTCCTTCATTAACCGCTGTACGGTCTTGTGATTCAAGAGAATTCCACGGTTGTGCAGCTCATCCGTAACACGACGATAACCATACCTGCCTTTATTTTCGTGGTAGATGGTTGCAATCTCTGCTTTAGCCTGAGCATACTTATCCTCTTTGTTTTGCTGCTTGCTGTGATAATAGAATGTTGACCGGGGTAGTTGAGCGATTTCCAGCAGCATATCCAGTTTGTATTCTCGCCTCAGTTCCTGGATCACCATCATTTTTTCTTCTGGTGTCGCTCTCTCTCCAGAACCAAGGCCTGCAATTTTTTTAAGTATGCATTCTCCGCCCTTAATCGCTGAACCTCTTTCAGCAGATCCTCTTCTACCTCTTTAGGAAACTTGGTAGGACGACCTTTGCTGCAACGACCACGACGTCCAATGTACAGTCCTTCCGGACCCACAGTCAGATAGATCCGTTCCCACGAGGTTACTCGGTGGTGGTCTGATATGTCAAATTGTCGTGCGGTTTCGCAGTAGCTGAGTTTTTCGCGCATCATAGTTTCCACTACCATCTGCTTAAACTCACCTGTGTATCTCTTATTCGGTATTCCTTTAGGCATAAAAGTAGCACCCCATTTCTTAGTACAAGTATTATATCATACTTGTCTAACAAATGAGGTGCAGTTCAAACACGCGGGTCTTTTTTTACTTCATTTTTGCCTGGAGGATCGGCTCCTGTCTGCGGAACTGGTTGGCAATTACTCTGCAAATTCTTCCTTGCTGGATCATTTGATGTACCTTTTCAAAGCTTGCCCACATGACACCGTCTGTTTCGCCGGGGAGCAGCACGATCTGCTCCAGGGGGATGTTACGCTTTAAGCAGTAATAATCATAATGTATGTTTCCGTCCCGACCGGAATCGATCAGCTCAAATTCCGATTGCTCTGCCCGGATTCCTGTTTCTTCAAACAGTTCCCGGCTGATAGCCTGAAGGCTATTCTCCCCTGCCTGTACTGCGCCGCCGGAATTTTCCCATGTGCCGGCAAAAGACTTTTGGGGCGCGCGGCGGGTTAGCAGTAAGTTGCCCGCATCGTCATACACCCACACGCACACCACCATGCCGAACTCACCTTTGCGCCAAGGTGTGCCCCGCAAGTGCCGTCTGCCTGTCGGGCGACGATCCTTATCGTAAATATCATTGTATTCCATAATCTATGCCCTTTTTCAGCAATTTGCTCCATTATAGCATACATTATATAAAAACACAAGTGCTCCGTCAGTTCCGGAAAAAGGCTACCGCAACTGCGCCCGGTCCGGCATGGGTGCCGATTACACTGCCGATAATCGTTGTGGGAGGTGTGGCTGCTTTCCACAGATCGCTGCCCTCTATATATTTTTCCAGCTGGGTTGTCTGCACGCCTGTATAGCCCAACAGCACAGGCATGGAAAAATCCACGCCGCCGGCTTTTTCGATTTCTTCATCCAACAGAATTGCACCCTGCTTTGCGCCGCGGGCTTTTCCCAACATGGCAATCTGTCCCTCTGCCACCGAAAGCAGGGGCTTCACATTCAGAAGTCCGCCGGCAAAGGCGACGGTTTTGGAAATTCGGCCGCCCCGCTTCAAATACTCCAGAGTATCCACCAGCGCCACAATCCGCACCCGGCTTTTCTCCTGCTCCAGGCGCTGGGCAATCTCCTTGGCTTCCATACCCTGTTCTGCCAATGCCACCGCCAGTTCAGCAAGTATGCCGGCTCCAATGGCGACTGAGCCGGTATCTACTATATAAATATGTTCGTATTCCTCTGCCGCGATCATAGCGCTTTGGTAAGTTCCGGAAAGCGCAGAGGACACGGTCAGCACCACAGCACCCATTCCCTGCTGGGTAATTTCCGCAAAAACCCGTGAAAAAGCATCCGGCGTTGCCTGACTGGTGGTCGGCATCACATTGCTTTCTGCAAGCTTTTCATAAAAAGCCT
>JAZRLE010000090.1:0-7898 GCA_045646665.1 Faecousia sp.
CCAAGGATGCAGCGGGCAATGTTTACGATCATTTTCATTCCACACAGGAGGAAACATAAATGCGTGTTATTTCCGGTAAAGCCCGTGGCGTAACGCTGAAAACGCCGGAGGGAATGCTTACCCGTCCCACCGCTGATCGGGTCAAAGAGGCTGTCTTCAGCATTTTACAGTTTGATTTGCCCGGTACCCGGGTGCTTGATTTGTTTGGCGGCACAGGACAGCTGGGCATCGAGGCCCTCAGCCGTGGCGCCCAAAGCGCAGTTTTTGTAGATGCGGCAGAGCCTGCCTGTAAGCTGATCCGGGAAAATCTGCGCCGTACCAAGCTGGAGCAACAGGGCAGGGTGGTCCGCAGCGACTATCTGCAGTATCTGAGGCAATGTCGGGAGAAATTCGACATTATCCTGCTGGATCCTCCTTATGCCGAAGTTTTCTTGGAAAATTCACTAAAATGTATATCCGAAATTGACATTTTGGAAACTGGTGGTATAATAGTAGCGGAACGCCCTGTGGAAAAGGATCAATTGCCGGATTTCTCGGGGTATACCCGTTCAAAAGATTATAAATATTCCAAAACGATCTTAACGATCTACCGGAAAGATTAATAAAGGATTCCTATGAAAGTTGCCATATATCCGGGAAGTTTTGATCCCATAACCAGTGGACATCTGAACATTATCCGCAGAGCAGCAAATATATTTGATAAGTTGATCGTTTGTGTGATGGTCAATGCATCCAAATCTCCGTTGTTTACGCAGCAAGAGCGGGTACAAATGATTCGTGATGTGGTCAGTGATATCCCCAATGTGGAAGTGGATTATTCTTGTGAGTTACTCGCAGAGTACGCTAAACAAAAGGGGAGTTGTGTGGTTGTTAAAGGTCTGCGCGCTGGCTCTGACTTTGAAAACGAATTTAGTATGTCCATCATTAACCACAAGATCAACCCCAATTTGGATACAATGTTCCTGACAGCGGAGCATCAATATATGTATCTGAGTTCCAGCACAGTAAAAGAGCTTGCAGGCTACGATGTTGACCTGTCAGAGTTTTTACCGGAACAAATTATTCCAGTCTTCAAACAGCGAATAGCTGATGTACGTCAAGGAGGAAACAGAAAATGAATGAGCAGAATATAGAAGATATCATCTCCGCGTTGTATGACATGGTGCAGGATGCCCGTGCGCTGCCTTTGGGTGCCGATAAGTGCATCCTGGAGCGGGATAAGGTTCTGGATATGCTGGACGAGATCATCGCTCAGTTGCCTGTTGAACTGAAGCAGTCCCGTACCATTGTTGAATCTCGCAACGAACTGATCGGTCAGGCCCGTCGCGAGGCTGAAACCCTGATCCGTCAGGCACAGGAGCAGGCTAACAAAATGATCGCCGAAGAAACCATCTACCAGGAAGCTAAGCGTCAGTGTCAGGAGATGGTGCAGCAGACAAAGAATCGTATGGCTGAGCTGCGCAGAGCCAGCAACGATTATATGGATGATGCCCTTCGTCGTACCGAAGAAGCCGTAGCAATGTCTTTGGAGGATGTGCGTGACACTCGCGCCAAGTTCAAGGCTTTGGTAGAAGCACAAGAGAAGCGCTCTGAGACAGCTACCGGCGATACAGAAGCGTAAATTAGATAACAGCTCAAAAAGTAAATTTTTGAGCTGTTTTTTAATCATATTATGGAGGTATTCCTATGAATTACATGGAAAACTACCGCTTTTGGTGTAATTCCGGTCTGACAGATACAGAAAACAGCGAACTTGCTGCGATTAAAGATAATGAAGATGAATTAAAAGGCCGTTTTGGCAGCCATCTACAGTTTGGTACTGCCGGTATGCGGGGTATTATGGGTTTGGGTAGCAATCGCCTAAACCGCTATACTGTTCGCAGAGCTGCACAAGGAATGGCTGCCTGGCTTTGTTCAACGGATCTGCCTAAAGTTGCCGCAATCGGTTATGACTCCCGTCATAATTCCAGACTTTTTGCGGAGGTTTGCGCGACTGCATTTGCTGAAGCTGGTGTTGTTACTTGGCTGTATGACCGCCTGGCACCGACGCCTATGCTGTCGTTTGCCGTCAGAGAATTAAAGTGTGGTTGCGGTATCGTTATTTCAGCAAGCCATAATGCTGGTATCTACAATGGTGTCAAGTGCTACGGACCGGATGGTTGCCAGATGACAGATGAGCCTGCAGCTGTCGTGACTGCTGAGATTGCCAAAATACCATACTTTGTTCCGGAGAAAAAGTCCTTTGATGCCTATCTGCAGGATGGTATCATACGTTATATCAAGCAGAGTGTATGGGATAACTATTATCAAGCGATCCTTGCAGAAGCTGTTGCACCGGAAGTCATTAGACAATCACAACTGAATGTAGTATATACACCTTTGTGCGGCACAGGCAACGAGCCTGTTCGTGAGATTTTGGGACGGTTGGGTGTAAATATTAAAGTTGTTTCCTGTCAAGAAAAGCCTGACGGCGACTTTAAGACCTGCGAATACCCCAATCCCGAAACAGATGCTGCTCTGCAAGAAAGCTACAAGGTCGCGCAGAGCGTTCCTTGCGACGTGATTCTTGGAACCGACCCGGATGCTGATCGAGTTGCTATCGCAGTACCTGACGGGTTGGGCGGTTTCAAAAAGCTGTCCGGTAATGAACTTGGTTGCCTGCTTCTGGAGTATATTCTGCAAGCGCGTGTATCCCAAAAAAATCTGCCCAGTGATGCCGTTACGGTACGAAGCATCGTATCCTCTCCGTTGGCTGATCGGATTGCTGAAAAGTACGGTGTTGAAATGCGAGCTGTTTTAACCGGTTTCAAGTATATCGGAGGCGAGATTCTAAAGCTAGAGGAGAATGGGGAGTCTGATCGCTTTGTATATGGATTTGAGGAAAGCTGCGGCTATCTGAAGGGAACTTATGCACGGGATAAAGACGCTGTCATTGCATCTTTGCTTGTCTGTGAATTAGCGGCAGAACTAAAACTGAAAGGTAAGACCATTTTGAATGCGCTTGCTGAAATGTATGAGACTTACGGTTACTGCCTCAGTAAAGTACAAAGTGTTGAATTGACCGGTGCGGATGCGATGGATAAGGCAGCTGCTATGATGTCAAATTTCCGTAACAATACACCTAAGACCATCGGCGGTGTAGCTGTCACATCGGTTCGGGATTATAGCAGCAGTACTGCTAAGGATCTTCTTAACGGAAAAGCAACAACAATCGATCTGCCGAAATCAAATGTACTGGAATTTGTTTTGGGTAGCAACGGTAGTGTTATTATCCGTCCATCCGGCACAGAGCCGAAAGTTAAGTTCTATTATACGGCCATTTCGCAGAACGAAAATGATGCTAAACTGCTTTTGGATGCACTGATTGCACAGTTGTCAAAATAAATGAAATACCATATGAACAGGGGTAGTTGGTTACCCCTGTTCTTTTTTGCGCGGACAAAGAATAACCTAAACTAGAAAGGGGAGGGTACACTATGGTAAACTCATCAATAAAATCAAATAGAGTAAAATCATTGCCTTTTGGTATTGCAATTGGAACAAGTATTGCATTGATAATCAGTATTCTGTTAAGCGCATTGTTGACTGGCTTGGTTTTAAAAGGTAGTTTACAGGAAGAAGTGACAGGGATAAGTTTGTTTTTTGTTCGTGTGGTCGCAGTGATGGCAGGTGGTTTGGTTTCTGCATCTTTTGCGCATGGGAAAATTCTACCGGTAATTGGTTTGATGATTGCAGCTTATCTTTTGGTCTTGTTAGGTACCAGCATTATTGCGTTTGATGGAAAGTTGGATGGATTTGGTATAGGTGTGCTATCCGCTTTGATTGGCGGCGCCATTGCATGCATTATTAAACTAAAGCCACAAAGAAAACGAAAAACAATGTCTCGCATTGCACGATAAATTGTACAATTTGCCGATTGAGGTATTTGATCAATTATTAAAGCAATTATGGGTTTGTGTTTTGAGTTTCAATATATGGTGTTTTCGGTGTTGTCGCGGCGACTATATATTGTTATGCAACTAGACTTATGAATAATTATGCATAATATTCATAAACGGTTTACATAATGATGTTAACATAAAAATATGCATAATTCACAAAAATAGAAAAAATATGCATTTTAACTTGAAATCATTGACATTTTGGTGTATAGTATTTGAGCGTACAGTATTTTAGGCCATTTTATGCCCAAATGTTCTATACACCTCTGTTTTTGATCATTCTGATTTACAGTAAACGGAGGATGTGTCTGTTGAATACACGCTTTATATTTAACCGTTTTGTAACTCGCCAAAAAGCAGTCCGTCCTTTACTCATTGCCTTTTGGTGCATAGGATTGCTGTGCGGTATCCTGCTTTCAGTTTCTCACTACGAAGAATACACTAACGCCTTTTCTTTTATGTTGCAGAAACGACCGACTGCTTTATATTGGATGCTATCGATTATCGTGCCGCTTATTTTTCTTGTAGCCGTACATAATCAAAGATGCGTGTTACTGTGTTGTGCTTATATCTTCTTCGAAGCGGTCTGTCATGGTTTTTCCGGTATGGCAGCGTTTTGTGTTTTCGGTAGTGGGGCATGGCTTCTTAGATTTTTACTTCTTTTTTCAGCTATATTCCGAGCTACCGCTATTTGGTTACTTGTTTTCCTGGATGCTTTGTCAAAAAAATTTATTTATTATACCGTTTCAATCGGATTAATCGTTTCTCTAATTGATTTTCTTTTTATATCTCCGCAATTGATTCGTTTATCAACCTATATTTAGAAGAAGGGTTTTCGTATTCATGTTGGACTTAATCAAAGCCTATGAAAATTACCTGACAAAGGTAAAACAGGCATCTGCCAACACCATCAGCTCCTATATGCGTGACATTCGTCAGTTCGCGCAGTGGTTGGATGTTGATATTCTGGATGCCACCCAACTGAATATTAGTGATTATCTGCAGTTCATTGAGCAGGATGGCCGCTCTGCAGCTACTGTCTCCAGAACGCTGGCAAGTCTTAAGAACTTTTATGCCTATCTTGTTTCTTCCGGTTTTTGCGAGAAGACTCCGGTAACAGACATTAAGGTCAAAAGAGGGGAGAAGAAACTCCCACAGATCCTCACAGGCAGAGAAATCGAATTGCTGCTTGCTCAACCTGTCTGTGTTGATGCCAAAGGCTACCGCGACAAGGCGATGCTGGAGGTTATGTACGCGACCGGTATTCGTGTGAGTGAGTTGATTGAGCTGGATTTGGATGATGTTAATCTGGATCTTGGTGTTGTTAAATGCACAACAGCAAAAAAGACCCGCGCAATTCCGCTGTATCCGGCTGCACTGCGAGCGTTAACCATATACATTCGTGACATTCGTGAGTCTATGTTGGCAACTGCCAATGAGACTGCTCTGTTTGTAAATGTAAACGGTTCCCGTATGAGCAGACAGGGCTTCTGGAAGATTCTGAAACATTACCAGGAAACTGCACATATTGATAAAGAAATCACACCTCATACATTGCGTCACAGCTTTGCGGTGCACCTGTTAGAAAACGGTGCTGATATCGGTTCTCTCCAGGAACTGATGGGACATTGTGATATATCATCTACGCAGATGTATACGCATATGATCAATCAAAAATTGAAATCTGTGTATGAAAAGTGCCATCCAAAGGCATAAAAAGGTCTATCGTCCATTCCGGAAGATAGACCTTTTTGTTGTACAAAAATCCCTCTCTACTCAGAGCAGAGAGGGAAGAGGTATTGATTTTAAAGACCTGTCATTGCGGCAAGAACTTCAACTTCCAGTTTTTGAATGCGGCGCTGCATAGCTAAACCTTCATCAATACTCAAATCAGTGAATTTACCGTTCTGTGTACAAACAATACGGTTCGTTTTGCCTTCCAGGAGTAATTCAACGGCCAAAAATCCCATTTTTGTTGCATTCACACGATCGCGACCGGTGGGAACACCACCTCGTTGAATGTGTCCAAGAACCGTCACACGGGGATCCAAGTCGATACTGTCTTTGATTTTAGCTGCAATATCTGCAGCAGAAGCAGAGCCTTCGGCGACAACGATCATATAATGCGTAAAGCCGTTAAAGCGTGCTCTGCGGATTTTTTCGATGACATCGCTCTCGAAATCAACAGGTTCTTCAGGCACGAGCACCGCCGTAGCGCCAACGGCAAGACCAACATACATCGCCAAAAAGCCGGCATTTCTGCCCATAACTTCAACAACAGAACAACGCTCATGGGACTGCATCGTGTCACGAAGTCTGTCGATACACTCGATTGCGGTGTTGGCAGCGGTATCAAAGCCAATGGAATAATTGGTGCAACTGATGTCATTGTCGATTGTTGCAGGGATGCAGATCACATTCACCCCGTGTTTAGAAAGGGCGTTGGCACCGCGAAATGTACCGTCTCCACCGATGGCAACGATTCCATCAAGTCCTAAAAATCTACAGGTAGAAACAGCTTTCTGCTGTCCTTCTTCGGTCATAAATTCCTTGCTGCGGGCAGTATAAAGTATCGTACCGCCGCGATTAATGGTATGGGAAATATTTTTTTCGTCAAGTCGAATGATATCGCCTGTAATCAGACCGTTATAGCCGCGCCGAATGCCGTAGCATTCTATACCGTGGAACATCGCTGTACGAACAACAGACCGAACAGCAGCATTCATACCGGGTGCATCACCGCCGCTGGTCAGCACACCAATTCTTTTTACACTCATAAAGGAATTCCTCCTGTTAAAAAAATAAAGCAATCGACATTATTTTAACACCCAGCAGGGAGGATGTAAAGAGAAAATATGATAAAAATTACAATGCCGTTAATCGGATTATACTTAAATCGTTCAATAACCAACTAAACTTGTCAGTCGTCTTCATTATTTAATATAATTATAATACATTTATATTAAATTTAAATTAGAAAATTATGAACCCAATATTTAGGTTAATTTTAAAGCAATAAAACAGGATCCAATTTCTTACAAAAGATTGCGATTCCGCAAGGGAATAAAGCTTGACCATATCCACCATCGAACACCCTTGTATGCAACGAACGCAACAAAATAATCCTTTTGTCAAATTCACCTTCTTTTCAAACACGGAAAGAGCACCCCCTTAAAGACAATAGCCAACATCAGAGCGCAGGCCAAAATGGCACTTGCATGAGCTGTAGTATGCTCAACAACCGGAAGATCCAGAGCAGCACCATAACCCACATTGCTATAGACATAATATTCATTGCGTACAGTATAATCCCAAGTACCGGCAGATTCAGTAACCATATACTGATTGCCATAATTGCCGGTACGAGAAATTACATATTGCTTGCAGCCAAGCGCTGGCTTATTCACCAGTGCCGTAAACTGCTGATCACCAGTCTGCATCAGGATATAGCTATCCAGCAGGCTGATTTTATTTGCTATCAGATCCCGAACAGCCTGAGGTACAGAACCGTATTCAGTGAATTGCGTCACAGCCGACCACCTCTAAATGCAGATATGATCTTATCCCATACAAGACCGACAACACACAGAATGAACACAAACGGCAAGAATTGGCCAAATGTAACTGCGATTAACTGCATTTCTTTTCCCCCTTTACTTTTTCTATACCTTCTTCCGTTTCACGATGCACAACCTCCAATGTGTTATACATCAGCATACTCGACAGAGACGGTACATAGATTTTATACTTTGGTGTCTTTTCATCTTCGTCCAGGACATACTTGCCATTGTCATCATACTTTGCACCATCAAGCACACGATATCGATACAACACCCACAACAGCGGTCTCCGACATTCATAATGCCAGGTAACTTGCTCACGGACAGGCTTTGCCATTCTCGTATATCGCTGAGTCGTGCCCAGGATCAGCCGGCGATTCTTTCGATTCTGACACCA
>JAZRLE010000091.1:0-4511 GCA_045646665.1 Faecousia sp.
CCATTTTTATTTCTCCACCGGGAGATTGCCCAGAATTTCCAGAATCAGCCGACAATGCTCCCGTTCCTGCTGAGCCATCCGGGCGAAGATCTGCCCGTATTCCGGATGGTCAGCTCGGGATTCATACTGAGCAAGGCACCGCATTTCCCGCCCGTAGCATCGCCGCAGCAGCGTCCCCACCGGTGCCCGGTCCACAGGAGGCGGCGCCGGCACATCCGGTCTGCCGGTACCCTGCAGGGTGTAGATGCCTTTCAAGCAAGCCATATGTGCTTGCTCCTCCTGTCCTATTTTTCGCAAAATATTTGCAGCATTTCCCTGTACCCGTTTGGAAAGCGACAGGTAAATAGCGGCATCCGCCCACTCCTCCGCGATCAGTCCCTTTAACCCTTGGGTGGGATTGGCGGCAGCTTCCCCTTGTACCCGTTGCCACACTCTGGCAGCCTTTGCTTTGTCGTAGGTTTCCATATCGATCCCTTCCTTTTCCCAAATTCCTTATTACAGTATAGTACTCAAGGGGTGCGGAATTTCGAAAAATTTGTTTGCAAAACGGGAAAAAATCTCTTTTCTTTTTCGTTCAAATGTGCTAGAATGAGAAAAGAACAGAAACGGAGGAGATCCTATGCCCAGAACCAGCAACAAAGCAGACCTCATTTTGGAATTTGTGAACCAGTTTGTCCAGGAGAACGGCTATGCTCCCTCGGTGCGGGAGATCGGCGCGGCTGTGGGTCTGCGTTCCACTGCCTCCGTCAGTTACCATCTGCAGCAGCTACAGGCGAAGGGTCTGCTGCTGTCTCCCGGCGGTAAGGGTCACAAGCGCTCCATCGTCACCGCCCAGCGTCCCGGTCAGATCCCGGTGGTGGGTGTGGTCACTGCAGGTGTACCCATTTTGGCGCTGGAAAACCAGGAAGGCACCATCAGCTGGGATGGCGATCCGGCTTGCTTTGCTCTCCGGGTTCGGGGTGACAGTATGATAAATGCCGGCATTCTGGATGGGGATATGGTGGTAGTCCGCCCCCAGCAAAATGCTGATGACGGGCAGATCGTGGTTGCCCGGATCGGAGACGAAGCCACCGTCAAGCGCCTGCGTTTTCAGGACGGTCAGGTGTGGCTGATGCCGGAAAATGATGCCTACAGCCCTATTGACGGCAACGAAGCAGAATTGATCGGCCTTGTCAAAGCTGTAGTTCGGGAATATTAAAAATAAGATCGGGACGGATTAACCGTCCCGATCTTTTATTTTTCGGTATCGATTTTCTGTTGCAGACCGGCATTGAACTCTGCCGGGTCACAGGGAACACTGACCGGTGCATTCTTCCAGCCGGAAAGCTGGATGGCATTGGCCAGCTGCACCTGGCGTAGACCGTCCTCACCGTCGGCAATCAACGGAGCGCCGCAGTGGATATGGGCTGCGAAGTTTTCAAAGATCTCAATGTAAGCGGTGGCAAAATGCTGGTCGGTGGTCAATTCTTCCTTGGTGTACATCTCCTCCGGCGCCAGCTTTTCCGGTTCTCCGGTGGCAAGAGTCTTGTTCATTTCCTGCTCTAACTTCCGGAATCGGTAGACCGTGGCTTTATTGCTGCCTTCCACCAAAATCTTACCCTTGTCAAAGTCCAGCTCCAGCCGGTCAGTGCCCATAGGATCGTGGGTGCAGCTGATAAGCACACCGGTGGCGCCGTTGGGGTAGCCGACAGTGATGGTTACATCGTTTTCAACCGGGATATCCCGCCAGGCACCCTCTCTTGCCAGACAGTAGAGCTGCTCCGGCATACCGCAAAGTCCCAGCCACAGATCCAGCTGGTGGGGCAGTTGGTTCACCACCACTCCGCCGCCTTCACCTGCCCAAGTGCCGCGCCAGATATTGGATTGATAATAACTGTCCGGTCGCCACCAGGAATTGATGATCCAGTTGCTCCGCCGCAGTTGACCCAGCTCACCGGAGTGGACGATTTGCTTTAACTGCTTGAATACGGTGTTGGTCCGCCGGTTGAAGATCATACCCAGCGCCCGGTCACCCCGGCAGGACAGCATCGCCGCCACATCGGAGGCGCGGATATCGGCAGGTTTCTCGCAAAGTACATGCTTGCCTTGCTGCAGGGCATAAATGGCAACTTCATGGTGCAGATAATGGGGAACTGTGATGATCACAGCGTCACAAACATCGCTTTCCACCATTTCTTTCCAGTCGGCAAACCACGCAACACCCAAGGCTTTCGCCAGCTCTCCGGTCTCCGGGGAACGGCTGCTGACTGCTGTCAGCACGCAACCTTCCGGCAGCGGGAAGGCAATACCCTGAGGGATTGTCTGACCTGTCAGTAACGCAGCGTACAGCTTACCCTGCACACCCATACCCACAATACCGAATCGTAGCTTGTCCATAATATCCTCCTAAATGCGTTTTCTCTATTTTACCCCACCCCCAATTCTTTTGCAATCCTTGTTTTAGCACCCTGTTGCCAAAAAAATGAAAAAAATTTACCATATTTTATCTTTTTTATAAAAAAGTATTTGATTTTTTATATTGAATATGGTATGCTTAGCTGTGGCTTATACCATTATAGAAATAATAAAAAGACGGATGTCCCGTCTTAATGATTGAAAGGAGTATTTTCAATGTCTCACAAGTATGTTTATCTGTTTACCGAAGGCAATGGCTCCATGCGTGAGCTGCTGGGCGGTAAGGGTGCCAACCTGGCTGAAATGACCAACATCGGTCTGCCTGTTCCTCAGGGCTTTACCATCTCTACCGAAGCCTGCACCCAGTATTACGAAGACGGTCGCAAGATCAATGACAGCATCCAGGCTGAGATCATGGAGTATGTAAAGAAGCTGGAAGACATCACCGGCAAGAAGTTCGGTGACAAGGAGAACCCCCTGCTGGTCTCCGTCCGTTCCGGCGCCCGCGCTTCTATGCCCGGTATGATGGACACCATCCTGAACCTGGGTCTGAACGAGGATGTTGTTAATGTTTTGGCTACCAAGTCCGGCAACCCCCGTTGGGCATGGGACTGCTACCGCCGTTTCATCCAGATGTACTCTGACGTGGTTATGGAAGTTGGTAAGAAGTACTTCGAGACCCTCATCGACGAGATGAAGGAGAAGAAGGGTGTCAAGCAGGATGTGGAGCTGACTGCTGAGGACCTGAAGGATCTGGCCGGTCAGTTCAAGGCTGAGTACAAGGCTAAGCTGGGCACTGAGTTCCCCACCGATCCTGTTGAGCAGCTGATGGGCGCCATCAAGGCCGTGTTCCGCAGCTGGGACAACCCCCGTGCAAATGTTTACCGTCGTGAAAACGACATCCCCTACTCTTGGGGTACTGCCGTTAACGTGCAGTCCATGGCCTTTGGTAACATGGGTGATGACTGCGGTACCGGCGTTGCCTTTACCCGTGACCCCGCTACCGGCGCCAAGGGCCTGATGGGCGAGTTCCTGACCAATGCTCAGGGCGAAGACGTTGTGGCCGGTGTCCGTACCCCCATGCCCATCTCCGAGATGGCTGACAAGTTCCCCGAAGCTTTCGCACAGTTCGAGAAGGTTTGTGCAATCCTGGAAGATCACTACCGTGATATGCAGGATATGGAGTTCACCGTTGAGAACGGCAAGCTGTATATGCTGCAGACCCGTAACGGTAAGCGTACCGCTCCCGCTGCTCTGAAGATCGCTTGCGACCTGGTGGACGAGGGTATGATCGACGAGAAGAAGGCTGTTGCCATGATCGATCCCCGTAACCTGGACACTCTGCTGCATCCCCAGTTCGACACCAAGGCTCTGAAGGAGGCTTCCCCCATCGGTAAGGCTCTGCCTGCTTCCCCCGGCGCTGCTGCCGGTAAGGTTGTCTTCACCGCTGAAGACGCTAAGGAATGGGCTGCCCGCGGTGAGAAGGTCGTTCTGGTTCGTCTGGAGACTTCCCCCGAGGATATCGAGGGTATGATGGCCGCACAGGGCATCCTGACCGTCCCTGGCGGTATGTCCTCTCACGCAGCCGTTGTTGCCCGCGGTATGGGTACTTGCTGCGTTTCCGGCTGCACCGAGATCAATATGGACGAAGAGAACAAGGTGTTCACTCTGGGTGGCAAGACCTTCCACGAGGGTGACGAGCTGTCTCTGGACGGTTCCACCGGTAACATCTATGCCGGTCTGATCGCCACCAAGGATGCTGAGATCGCCGGCGAGTTCGGTCGTATCATGGCTTGGGCTGACAAGTACCGCAAGCTGAAGGTCCGCACCAATGCTGACTCTCCCCGTGATGCCAAGAAGGCTCGCGAGCTGGGCGCAGAAGGCATCGGTCTGTGCCGTACCGAGCATATGTTCTTCGAAGAAGGCCGTATCGGACCCTTCCGTGAGATGATTTGCTCCGATACCGTGGAAGAGCGCGAAGAAGCTCTGACTAAGATTCTGCCCATGCAGCAGGCTGACTTTGAGGGTCTGTACGAGGCTATGGAAGGCCAGCCCGTATGTATCCGTTTCCTGGATCCCCCTCTGCACGAGTTCGTTCCCACTACTGAGGAAGATAT
>JAZRLE010000092.1:0-16421 GCA_045646665.1 Faecousia sp.
CTATATTGATTACTATAATAACCGGCGAATTAAGGCAAGACTAAAGGGCTTGCCGCCTGCATTACACAGACAGCAAGCCCTTTCGGCAGCTTAAACAATTTGAGTTAGAAATATTTGTCTAACTTTTTGGGGTCGCTTCAAAAGCAAACGGGTTCTTTTATTTTCTTTTTCTGTCCCAAACAATCAGCGCCACACAGCTAACGAGGATCAGCACCAATATGAGCACTGCACAGTTGCGGAAAAATTCCGCAGGAAGCATACGGATCACCGGATCTGTCCTTGTATCAAACAACCAGTTATCCTTACCGGGGAAAAACAGCTTGTGAAACACGGTAAATGCCCGGTCAAAATCCAATGTTGCCAAGCCGCCCACGGTCACAAAGCTCACACCCAGACCCACAGCGCTCCAAAAGCCGGGGGTGTGTCCGGCAAGGCGAACCCTTTTGTTCTTTTGAAACAGCAGAATCATCACCAGCAAAACTGTAGACACCGCCAGCGCCCACAAATCAAGGATAAACAACCGCCGCACATCGGCAAAATGGGACGCGCCGGACTCCGAAAACGGCAGTACACCCACAGAAAAGGTATCCGAAACACCAATGCAGAAGTCCATCATTTCCCTGTATGCCGTCTTGATCTGCTCCGTGGACAAACCGGTCTGCGCAGGCAAATCCAAGGGGTCGATATGCAAATAGAAAAAGGGACGGCACAGGATCGGCGCTGCAATGGCACCTGCCAAAATCACAAGGGCAATCAACACCGCTTGGGCAATTGCCAACAATCTATTCCTCATACCTTCTCTCCCTTCTTTTTTGACTAGAATACCACAACGGTACGCAAAATACAATTCCAAAAATAAACGCTGAAATTTACAATTCATTTACTTGACAAATTTTCCAATTTATGTTTAATTAAAAGCAGACAAACAATAATTAGGAGGCTATAATGGCACAACTGGATTTCAACAAGATCAAAGGCTTTATCTGCGATATGGACGGTGTTATCTACCACGGCAACAAGGTCCTGCCCGGAGTGGCGGAATTTATCCACTGGCTGAATGCAGAAAAGAAGGAATATTTATTTTTGACCAACAACAGTGGTTACACCCCCTGCGAGCTTAAATTAAAACTTGCCCGTATGGGTTTGGATGTATCGGAAGATCATTTCTATACCAGTGCGCTGGCTACCGCCGCATTTTTAAAGGAACAAAGTCCCGGCTGTTCGGTGTATGCCATCGGCGAAGCAGGATTGCTTAACGCCCTGTATCAAGCCGGCTGCACAATGAACGATATCAACCCCGACTATGTGGTTGTGGGTGAAGGACGGACTTACAGCTTGGAGACCCTCACCAAGGCTACCAATTTGGTGCTGAAGGGTGCAAAGCTCATCGGCGCCAACTCCGATGTGACCGGTCCTATTGAAAATGGCATCGCCCCCGCCTGCCGTGCACTGATCGCCCCCATTGAAATGGCCACCGGCACACAGGCCTATTTCTGCGGCAAACCCAATCCCCTGATGATGCGTACCGGTCTGAAGCTGCTGGGTTGCCACTCGGCAGAGGCTGTGATGGTGGGTGACCGGATGGATACGGATATTATCTCCGGTTTGGAAACCGGTATGTCCACAGTGTTGGTACTGTCCGGTATCTCTAATCAAGAGACACTGAAAACCTTCGCCTATCGACCCACTGTGGTCTTGGACGGTGTTGGCGACATCGTTCGTCTGGCAAACGGAAAATAAAAAACGAATCCCCGGAGTAAAAACTCCGGGGATTTTTATTATACGATATATTCCATGAGCTTGTCGGCGGCATTTACCAAGTACTTGGCAAAATCCATCCGCAATTCGGCAGGGATGCGGCTTGCGCCAACCTCATAGTTAAAGCAGCCGTCAAATTCCGCCAAAGCCAAGCCGTGCATTGCGTCCACCCAATCCACATTGCCCATAAAAGGCGCGATATGGTCATCGTCTGCGCCCAGGTTATCATTGACATGGAGGACCTTCAAGCGCTTGCCAATGTAAGAGAGTGCCTCGGATTGCTTGAATCCGGCAAGATTTGCGTGACCGAAGTCCCAGCAAATACCAAAGCCCAATGCGTCTGCCAACTCACAAAGCTCCTCCGGTCCTTGGCAATAACGGCAGGATTGCCGGATACCCGGCACTAGACGGGTATTCTCCACAACGATGTTCAGACCCACCTTGGCAGCGTGCTCGGCAAAAGGTGACAGGTGCGCCATCGCCATATCATATTGCTTTGCCTTATCGTAAGACTTCACAGTCACAGAGGCGCAGTTGGGATGCAGCACCGCATGCTCCACCCCCAGCATCTTTGCCGCATCGATGGCAACATGCATCTTTTGGTTGCATTGCTCAGCATACTCCGGGTCGGTAATCACTGTACCGCTAAAGAAGGGTAAGTGGCAAATTCGAATGGGAATATCCACTTCCTTTGCATCGGCAAGGAAGCTTTCCACGCGCGCTTGCCAGTTCTCCCGGGTAGACCGTAGGCGTGCAGGCCCAAATCCGCCACATCAAAACCTGCCTCTTTGATAAAGGCTAGTCCTGCTCTTACAAATGCAGGGATATCCTCACGGGAACAGGCGTGCAGACTCAAGGTCGTGGATTTCAGCAGTTTTTTCATATCAGTAAGCAACGCCCCACAGGATCATATGCTTAGCAGGCTTGCCGCAGATGGGGCAGGTCTCGCCCAGATTCTCCTGTGCAAAGGGGATACAACGGGAGGACATACCGGCCTGCTCCTTCATCTTCAGCTCGCATTCCAGCTCGCCGCACCACATGGTCTTGATGAAGCCACCGTTCTTGGCCTGCAGCTCCTTTGCTTCCTCCAGAGAATGGGCTTCGTAGATATGCTCATCCAGATTCTTCTTGGCTCTTGCGTACATACCCTGATGCACCAGCTCCAGCTGCTCAGCAACTGCCTTTTCCAGTTCTTCCAGCTTCACTACGGTCTTCTCGCCGTCGTTTCTGCGGACCAGCACCACCTGACCGTTCTCCAGGTCCCGGGGACCGCACTCTACACGCAGGGGAACACCCTTCATTTCGTACTCAGCGCACTTCCAACCCATGGAGTTGTCGGAATCGTCCACCTTGACCCGCAGACCGGCTTCCATCAAGCGGTTCTGAATGTCCGCAGCAGCCTCCAAAACGCCGGGTTTATGCTGGGCGATGGGCAGCACGATGACCTGAATGGGTGCCACCTTGGGGGGCAGCACCAGACCGTTGTTGTCGCCGTGGGTCATAATGATACCGCCGATCAGACGGGTAGAAACACCCCAAGAGGTCTCGTGGGGGTTGGACTTCTGATTGTTCTTGTCAGTAAATTCAATCTCAAATGCCTTGGCAAAACCATCGCCAAAGTAGTGGGAAGTGCCTGCCTGCAAAGCCTTGCGGTCGTGCATCATACACTCGATGGTGTAGGTGGCTTCTGCGCCGTTGAACTTTTCCTTTTCGGTCTTCTGACCGCGGGTAACGGGCATTGCCAGCACATTCTCACAGAAGTCAGCATAGACATTCAGCATCGTCTCTGTGAAGTCCTTGGCTTCCTCTGCGGTAGCATGGATGGTATGACCCTCCTGCCACAAAAACTCTCTGTGCCGCAGGAAGGGACGGGAGGTCTTCTCCCAACGCAAAACACTGCACCACTGGTTATACTTCATAGGCAGCTGCCGGTGGGTCTGCAGGACATTTGCAAAATGCTCACAGAACAGAGTCTCGGAAGTCGGACGAATGGCATACCGCTCCTCCAATTTTTCACCGCCGCCCATAGTGACCCATGCGCACTCGGGAGCAAAGCCCTCCACATGGTCCTTTTCCTTTTGCAGCAGGCTTTCCGGAATCAGCAGGGGCATATAGACATTCTCAACGCCCTTTTTCTTAAATTCCTTATCCATAATGTGCTGGATATTTTCCCAAATGGCATAGCCATAGGGTCTGTAAATAAACACACCCTTGATGGAGGAGTAATCAATGAGCTGCGCCTTGGTGCACACATCGGTAAACCATTGGGCAAAGTCTACCTCCATATCGGTAATTTGTTCAACCTTTTTCTCTTTTGCCATAATCTTTCACCTCAAGTAGGATTGATAACTTATATTGTAGCACATCTGTCAAGATTTTGCATCTTTTATTCCAAAATATTGGTGGTGATCTGATCCACGCCGCTCTCGATCACCCGGGCGGCATCTTCGGGGGTGTTCACAGTCCAGCAGTTGACGGTCTGACCGATGCCGTGAATCTTATCCACCAGCTCCTTGGTGATCTCCGGGAAGTAAATATCCAACCCCAAGTTATACTGTTGTAACACTTCCAGCCACTTATCATCCCACTTGGAAAGCAGGAATTGGGCAGGCTGGTTGGGGTAGTGCTTGCGCAGGGAAACAAGATTATCGAAAGCGAAGGAAATGATCAGCAGTTTATGGGTATATTCCATTTCAGTGATGATTTCCATAATCTCACAGACAGCACTTTCCGGCATGGGATTTTTCAGTTCCAGCACAGCGGTCTTGTCATACCGCTTGCAGATGGCGATATACTCCTGCAAATAGGCAGCACCAGGTCGCCACGGGGCTGTTCACTGCCCAAGTCCATCACATGCAGGCTACGCAGGGTCTGCATATCGGTGTTTTCCACCACCATATCCTGTCCGGTGACCCGGAGGGTGTTATCATCGTGAATGATAATATACTTTCCGTCTGCGGTGCAGTGGACATCGGTCTCAATTCCAAAATAGCCGCTGCGGTTGCCTGCCGCCACAAATGCGGCACAGGTATTCTCCCGTTCCAGTCCGCTGACGCCCCGGTGGGCGATCATCTGTACGGTGCGGCCCTGTTTGTCGAGCTTAATGGTATCCATAATACCGCCTCCCAAAGTTTCACTTCCCATATACTACCACAATCCGCCCATCTTTTGCAAGCACCATTGCAAGCAAAACACATAGAATGAAACACAGTTTTTGGTAGGAGGAAGTCATGACACAGGTAACGCTTTTACTGGAGCCTGCCGTGGCTCTTTTTTATACCCGGGTGGCAGAGGTTTTGGGGATTCCGCTGGAACAGGTACTGAGCGATGCGCTGTTTAAGCTGGCAGGAGAATTATCCTTGGAGGCACTGCAGTAGTTTTGCGATCGGGTGATAACCGATGATACACCGAAAACGACCGAACAGGTAAACAGCCAACATTTCTCCGTTTTGGTCTGCTATGATGGTAGGCATACCAGAGTGCATCAGGAGGACAACGCAAATGCAGGCAATTCAAATTGCGTCACTTGTCAAGCAGTATAAAAATCTCACTGCTGTTGACAAACTTAATTTAGAAATCAAGCAGGGCGAACTGTTCGCTCTGCTTGGGGTAAACGGTGCAGGAAAAACCACAACTATCAAAATGCTTTCCTGCCTGACAAAGCCTACCGGCGGGGATGCCACCGTAGGCGGTTACAGCATTATAAAAGAACCGGAACAGGTAAAGCGGTTGATCGGTGTATCCCCCCAACAGACTGCCGTTGCCCCGAACCTCTCCGTGAAAGAAAATTTGGAACTGATCTGCGGCATTCATGCGTTTTCTAGAGAAAAAACGGAAGCAAAAATCAGAGAGCTTTCCGGGCAATTTGCTTTAGATTCCGTATTACAAAGAAAAGCCGGAAAATTATCCGGCGGTTGGCAGCGCCGTGTCAGTATTGCAATGGCACTCATCAGCCAGCCGCAAATTCTGTTTCTGGACGAGCCGACCCTCGGCTTGGATGTCATTGCAAGACACGATCTTTGGGAAACCATTCGCTCTTTGAAAGGCAAAGCGACGATCATCCTGACTACCCATTATATGGAAGAAGCGCAGGCGCTTTCCGACCGCATCGGCATTATGAAAAACGGCAGGCTGCTTGCCATAGGAACGGTAGCAGAATTAAACGCACTTGCCGGAACAGATGATTTTGAAACCGCGTTCGTTTCTATCGTAAAGGAGGACGCGGTATGAAAACAATGACTTTTGCCAAACGATGCGCAAAGGAGATTTTGCGTGACCCGCTCAATCTGGGTTTCGGTCTGGGTTTTCCTTTGGTCTTACTGTTGCTTCTGAGCAGTCTGCAGGCTAACATTCCGGTAAGCCTGTTTGAAATCAACACTCTGACACCGGGCATTACCGTGTTCGGACTGTCGTTTATGACGCTTTTTTCCGCAACGCTGATCGCCAAGGATCGGGAAAGTGCCCTCTTACAAAGATTATACACAACACCCCTTACGGGATTTGACTTTATCATCGGGTATATGCTCCCGATTCTGCCCATTGCCATAGGGCAGACCGCGATCTGCTATCTGTTTGCCATACCTTTGGGCTTAACCGTTAGCATCAATATTGTGTATGCCATCATTGGGATCATCCCTATGGCTGTTTTCAATATTGCATTGGGACTTTTATGCGGCAGCATTTTGGGTGTTAAACAGGTCAGCAGCATTTGCGGCGCATTGTTTACAAATCTTTCCGCTTGGCTTTCGGGTGTATGGTTTGATTTAAAGCTTGTAGGAGGGCTTTTCGAGAAGGCAGCCAATGCGCTGCCCTTTGTTCACGCAGTTCAAATGGAACAGGCATTATTTTGTGGAAATTTCCGGCTTGCAGCAACCCATTTTCTGCCGGTCCTTCTGTACAGTGTCTTGATAACGGTGATCGCTGTACTGTGTTTCCTCGGGCAAATGAAAAAGCAATAAGGAATGCACTTAAACAAATCGGGAAGCGGCATGCCGCTTCCCGAAAATATTATCAAACTGTTTGATTAACCTTGCATTAAATGTCGTCCAACGGGTAAATGGGTCGGCGGCTGTGAGCGAGGGGCGCTGCCTCCGGGCTTTGGATCGCCAGCGCCGGTGTCTCCACATCCAGCATTACCGAGGACACATTGCTAAAGGAAGCCCGGTAGTGCATGGTGGATTTGACTGCAAGGATCTTCATGTCCTGGGGCTGAATACCTACACTGCGGTACACCTCCAGATCATAGGTCTGCATACGCACCGAGGTGACGATCACCTGCACACCGCCGATCTGCAGCAATGCTGTTTTTCCCAAATTGCACACCCTGCCGTGTCCCATCTTATCCCGGTTGCGGTACTTGCCGTCGGTAATGACTTTGACATAGGCTTTGCAGCGGACGGGTCCGCCGGTGATCTCCGGGATCACCTTACCGCCGATGGATACTTCCACTTCATTGCCCACACCGGCTTTTTCTGCCGCGGCTACGGTCTCCGGGTCAAACATAATCGCCATTGCGACATCTTGTACATCGTGCTCGATGAATTTTTTGAGCAGACCGGGGGCATCGCCGGTGGCACCGGCGCCGGGATTATCCGCAACCTCAGCTATTACGACCGGGTATGCATCGCTGCTTTTTGCCTGTGCAATGGCTTCGTCAGCCGTCAGGAAATTGCGACGCAGCTCCCGTCTTGCGGCGAATATCTTTGTGCCAAGGGTGTCTGCCGTGTTTTGCGCCAGTTCCCGGTCATCATTGGCTATTGCCAGCACCGTCACACCCTGCTCATAGATATCTGCCGGGAAGAAACCGTGGCAAATGGTCACATCGATCAGATTTCCTGCGCCACGCAGGCTTTGTGCCTCCTGCAAAAACGGCTTAAATACCGGGTGTTCATGGGGCATATAGGGAAACACCATATCCAGCTTACAGCCGCAAACCACCGGACGGATCTCCCCCTCCAAGGTGCGGTACATACATTCTGCCGCCCGCTGACCCGCTTCATACAGATCCGTGTGGGGATAATAGTCGCAAGGGAACAGACCGTCGGCAAATGTCAGCATTTTCCCCGTAATATTGGCATGCAGATCCAGCGATGCCATAACGGGAACACTTTCGCCAACCTCCCGGCGAATGGCTTCCATCAGTTCGCCTTCGCCATCCTCATAGTGCTCAGTGACCATTGCGCCGTGAAGCGCCAACAGGATGCCATCTACCTTGGGTGTCTTGCGGATGGCTTCCAAAACAGAATCTCTTACACGCTCCCATACACTCTGCGCCACCACAGGTCCCGGTGCCGCCACCAAAGCGCATACCGGTTCTACCGTATAATCGGCTTTATCAGAAAAATAGTTGATGTATGCCATTACCTCATTTTTCACACCGTTATATGCTTTCAGAATGGAATCCTTATCAAAATAGGCGGCATTATCGGCAAAATCCTGCAAACCGGTCACACCGGGGCAATACCGGTTGGTCTCATGATTAAAACAAACCGCTAAGATTGTCTTCATTTGTCGTTCCCCTTTCTATTCTGTGTTTATTGCATTATACTGCATTTTTCCCTGTGCGCAACACGAAAAAGAAAGAGCGTGCCGCAAAGCACGCTCTTCATTTTATTGGGCAGGTTGGGTCTGTTTTTCGGTGAGCATAGTCATATATTCCTCCATGCAAAGGTTCAGCTCTTTCAGTTCCATGGAAAGTTCTGTGCCCACATAGCGGAAGTGCCACGGCTCATAGATAATACCGGTGATGTCAATCTTATTGTCCGGATAGCGCAGGATAAAACCGTATTCCCAGCAGTGCTCACCCAGCCAGTCATAGGTGGCCTGGGAGCCATTAAGATCCACCGCAAGACCGGTCTGATGTTCACTGTGACCGGGAATCGCAGTATCTCTGCCGGTCTTCTTCTCCGCTTCCTCTTTGGTCATACCGGTAGCCATATACTTTTGCACGCTTTGATCCCACATCCGCTGCTGGGTGGTCTTGGAGCGGTAGGTATTGTTGATAACGCAAGACAGGTCTTCCGCCCGGCAATCCTCCATCATTTTTTGCAGCGCATCCCGTCCGGTGCTGTCAAACTGGAAGCCTTCAATGCTGGACAGGGTCAGCACATAATCCTCCGGCACCGGATGCCAGGGGTTGCACAGCAGCACGGATTTGCCCGTGGAGGTGAAGAAATGCGAGACCTCCTCGATCTTTACCTCGCCCACAGCCATGGTGCCGTCCGGGTGCAGATAATAGCGATCTTTCTCCAATTCCAGCCAACCGGTAGCCATGGTGCCGTCCGGGTTGCAATAGTACCGCTTTTCCTCCCAATCCAGCCAACCGCTGTGGGGGCGTCCGTCTTCATCGAAGAAGTATCTCCCCGTTTCGTCCTCATACCAGCCGGTGACCGCTGCGCCGTCGTCAGCAAAGCGGAAACGGACATTATCCAGTTCCACCCAGCCGGAAACGGTATAGCCGTCGGCAGTGAAATAATAGAGCTTTCCGTCCACCTGCTGCCAGCCGGTCAGCGCCATACCTGCATCGGAGAAATAGCTGCGCTTGCCCTCAACGGTCTGCCAGCCGGTGGCCATCGCGCCGTCATCGGCAAAATAATAAGATTGGTCATTGATCTGCTGCCAGCCGGTGACCATTTTGCCGGCAACACCCAAATAGTAGGTCTTGCCATCCACAGTCTGCCAACCGGTCATGCGGACACCGTCTGCGCCGAAATAGTACCGGTAGCCGTTGATTTCCTGCCAGCCGGTAGCCATCGCACCCTTGCCCGGTGTGAAATAATAGAGCTGATCGTCAACATACTGCCAACCGGTCTTGGGTATGCCAAAGTAATTCAGATACTGGGTAATGCCACTATGGGTATAGAAACCGCTCCGGTTCACAATATCCAAACCGAAGCCGAACCGCAGCAAACCGTAAACTGCCAGCAACAGTAACACCACTGAGAGCACCAGCGCTATGATTCTTTTCTTGCGGGTATCCAGCAGCTTACATTCTGCCAATCGCGTTTTTAACACAATCACACCACCAAAAGCACAAATTTCCCACATTATAGCATAATCTTGCCGTTTCTGCAAGTCAGGAATCAAATTATCTTGACGATTATATCCCGCCATGCTAAGATTGCAATATACTTGCAAAAAGGAGATTTGCCTTATGCGATTTGGTACCGGAAAAGATATTATTACCCCCACTACGCCTATGTATCTTGCCTGTAGCGGTGTGTTCGATCAACCCTTTACCTGGGTGCATGACGATGTGTATGTCCGCTGTCTGGTTCTGGACGACGGAAAAGAAAAAGTTGTTTTGATGGCATTTGACCTGCTGTTCCACGATCACCTTCTCAACGACCAGATCGCTGCCTACGCCCAAGAAAAGTACGGCATCAAGCCCGATGGTGTCACACTCTCTTACTCCCACGCTCACACCGCCCCCGCCGCCAGAGGCTACAACCGGGATCACCACAATGAGGATTTCGAGCAGCTTCTTTTGTCCCGGGCAAAGACCTGTCTGGATCGGGCGATGTGTTCTTTAGTGGAGGGCACCATGGAATACACCACCTTTGATGCAGATTTCAACATCAGCCGCCGGGGTACAGAAAACGGCCAGTTCCGGATCCGTCCGTCACTGACCTATCCCAGAGATCGGGAGTTTTGGGTATTCTGTTTGAAAGATATGAGCGGCAATATCCGTTCCATCGTCACCAACTATGCCTGCCACCCGGTGTTCTATCCCACCAAGGACGGCATCTGCGCCGAGTTCCCCGGTCGTCTGTGCCAGCTGCTGGACGCCAAGTACTATGGCTGCACTTCCCTGTTCTTCCAGTCCACTGCCGGCGATGTGCGTCCCCGCGGTACCTTGGATACCAAGAAAATGGCAGAGGGTGTTATGGCATTCCGCAATGACACCGGTTTTGGCGATGTGGACAAGCTGGCACAAGCTATGTGCGATGCGGTCAGCTCTGTGATTGCCTGCGGAAACTTTCAAAAAGCTGAGCTGTCTTTGAAAGCAGATGCTTTTGCCATTGAGTTGCCCATTGACGGAAAGCCGCTGTCTTATTTTGAGGAGCGAAAACAGGCAATGGAAAAGGATCCGGACAACCCCGACCGTGTCAGCGCCTTTTATATCGCCCAAGGGGGTTATGATAAGCTGGCAGACAGTCTGCTGCTGCAGTGTCAGACGATCCGGCTGACAGAGGAACTGTACCTCGCAACCGTGGGCGGTGAGCCCTGCTTCGGCGTAAAGAATGCCGTGAAGAAAGCCTTTGGGGACAAGCAGGTATGCTTTATCGGCTATGCCGATTCCTGCGCCTACATTGTGGACGACCGGATGCTGGCTGAAGGCGGATATGAGCCCAATGCCTATTTGGAATACTGCCTGAAGGGACCCTTTAAGCCGGGTGTTGATAAGCGGTACATAGATGGCTTCGCCGATTCCTTGACGCGCATCGGCTAACACATATTCAAAACACACAAAACCCACCGGACACTTCGTTCCGGTGGGTTTTCGGCCGCTTGATAAAACCAACTGCTTATCCCCCTTGAAAAGGAATTAAATTTATGATACAATAAGTTGAATTATGCATAAGGAGAATGCCATATATGAAATTAGGTATCGTGGGACTGCCCAATGTTGGTAAGTCTACCCTTTTTAATGCCATTACCAACGCCGGTGTGCCGGCTGACAACTATGCTTTCTGCACCATCGACCCCAATGTGGGTGTGGTAAGCGTGCCGGACGAGCGACTGGACTGGCTGGCAGAATTGCACAACCCCAAGAAGCTGACCCCCGCGGTGATTGAATTTGTAGATATCGCAGGTCTTGTGAAGGGCGCCTCCAAGGGTGAAGGTCTGGGCAATAAGTTCCTTTCTAACATCCGCACCACCGATGCCATCGTCCATGTGGTCCGCTGCTTTGAAGACAGCAATGTCACCCATGTGGAGGGCAGCACCGATCCCCTGCGGGACATCGACATCATCAATCTTGAGCTGGTGATGGCGGATATGGAAATGGTGGAACGCCGCATCGACAAGGCGCAGAAGGCTATGAAAGGCGGCGACAAGAAATTTGCCTGGGAAGCAGAGCTGTTCGGTGCACTCTTGAAGCACCTGAATGAGGGCAAGCTGGCTCGCACCTTTGATGGTACCGAGGATGATATGGCGCTGATCGCCACCTCCGACCTGCTGACTTTGAAAAAGACTATTTATGTGGCTAACCTTGCGGAAAATGAGATCAACGAGCCGGAAAACAACCGGCATTATATGGCAGTGAAGGCACTGGCAGAGGAAGAAGGCAGCCAGCTGATCCCCATCTGTGCCAAACTGGAAGCGGACATCGCCGAGCTGGACGATCCGGAAGAAAAGGCAATGTTTATGGAAGAACTGGGTGTTGCCGAGTCCGGTCTGGATCGGCTGATCAAGTCCTCCTATGCATTGCTGGGTCTCATTTCCTTCCTCACCGCAGGCAGCGATGAGTGCCGGGCGTGGACCATCAAAAACGGCACAAAAGCCCCCCAGGCAGCCGGCAAAATCCACACTGACTTTGAACGCGGTTTCATCCGCGCAGAGGTCATCGCCTTTGCCGATATGAAGGAGCAGGGCACTATGGCGGCCGCCAAAGCAAAGGGCATGGTTCGCAGCGAGGGCAAGGAATATGTAATGAAGGACGGCGACATCGTCAACTTCCTGTTTAATGTATAAACAACAAAAGCAGCAGTCGAATGACTGCTGCTTTTTGCGCCCCAACGAATTTATCATATCACAACCATTCCCCGTCTGTCAACATTTTTATGGTCACTTTCAATAATTTCCGCAGATTAAACAAGTTTTCTTTGTGTATTTTATACAATATCCCATCTTGCAAAACCGTTTTCTCTGTGGTATCTTATAGTCAGAAAGGGTGATACCAATGTACAAATAAGCCCAAAAGACAGAACCTCCGATCCGGGAAATGTTCCAACATATAGGCAACTCCCTTAGAGTGTGATGGAAGGAATCAGAAAAAATTCATGTTTCGGAGCGGATTTCATTGGTGGATCGCAGGAAACTGTCCAATCTGTAGAAAGAGAGGTTAACCAAGGATGTTAGATATCAAGATAGCACAGAAGTAGCCCTTAACCGGTGTAAAGAAATCGGTTAAGGGCTACTTCTTTGTTATGTTGCAGCAAAAGAGAGGGTGCTTATGCACCCTGTCTTTTGCTTTTATTGATAATGATTGTCCCAGGCAGAAGGCGGAAGTTCCGGTTTCTTATCCCGACCCATCAGCTGCTGCACTACATCTTTGGGAGAAACTCCCTCCAGAACCACTTGATAAGCAGCCTCTACAATGGGCATTTCCACATTGAATTTTTTTGCCAGCGCCATAACAGCGGGCAGAGCGTTGATGCCCTCCACCACCATTCCCACCTGCTTGACAGCATCCTGTACCGGCACACCCTGTCCAATCAGCATACCACAGCGGTTATTCCGGCTGTGCATACTGGTGGCAGTGACGATCAGGTCGCCGATACCCGCAAGACCGCCAAAGGTCTGCTCCCGGCAGCCCATCGTCAGACCCAAACGGGAGATCTCCGCCATACCCCGGGTGATCAGCGCAGCCTTGGCATTGTCACCATAGCCCAATCCCATTGCCACACCGGATGCCAGGGCGATGACATTCTTCACCGCGCCGCACAGCTCCACGCCCAGCACATCGTCATTGGTATACACCCGCATACAGGTACCCCAAAACACATTCTGAACTGTTTCCGCCACATCTTTATCTTCACAGGCAGACACAATGGTGGTAGGCATATCCTTTGCCACCTCTTCCGCGTGGGTTGGTCCGGACAATGCCACCAATTTTACAGTGGGGTTGTCGATCTCCTGGGCAATGATGCCCGTCATCGTCAGCAGGGTATCGGCTTCGATGCCCTTGGCAACATCCACAATGATCTGGTTGTCAGAAATATAGGGCGCTGCCAGCCGTGCGGTAGACCGCACAAAGGGTGACGGCACCGCAAACAGCAGGATATCCCTTCCCCTGCAAACCTCCGCAATCTCACTGGTAAATACGATTCCCTCCGGGATCTCCATGCCGGGCAGGTTGGGGTGCCGGCGGGTAGCAGCAAACTCTGTCACCTCTTTTTCCAAGGCAGACCAAATGCACACGCTATGTCCGTTATTGTAAAGCATCCGGGCAAGCGCCATGCCCCAAGTACCGGCACCCAATACGCCAATTTTACTCATATGTTATCCTCAATCCTTCAGAATATAAGCGTTGGTGATCAAGCCATAGTAGGCAGTATGGAAATCTGTCTCGTCCTTGGTGCCGGGGCGGTAGCAGCGATTCCGGCAGGATTCCTCCAGCATATCCAAATCCTGATCCTGCTTGTAGATCACCTTGCATTCCAGTGTCAGCGGCAGTTCCTTGATTGCCGGTACAGATACGGTTTCACCAGGTACCAGCGTCAGTCCCAGCTCCTTGACCTTGTCGATATCCCGACCGGACATTGTGCCGGTGACCCGCAAAACATCCTTGTCGATGGCATCCAGCGGCACATTGATGGTAAACTCCGGGTTTTTATCCAGCAGGCTCTTGGTGTGCCGGCTTTGGCGGACAAAGACGATAAAAATCGGTTTCTTCCACTGAACACCCATAGTACCCCAGCCGATGGCCATAGTATCCACCTCGCCGTCTGCTTGGGTAGTCAGTAAAATACCGTCGTCGATGATCTTCAAAATATGGGGCGCGTAATCCCACGGATTGACATATTCTTTCATAGCAGAACCTCCTATTCAAGATATCTTTATCATAGCCGCAAATGGGGCAAATGGCAAGTAAATTTTGTAGTATTGACAAATTTGTCCTTTTCTTCTATATTGTATGGGATGTTATTAGGCGGAGGTCTTCTGTGAATTGCAACCAGTACGGAAAGCGTTGCGTGATGGCGATATTGGGCGGTGCCATTCTTGCTTTCGGACTCTATCATATCCACGCACAATCCGGCGTGACCGAAGGCGGTCACTCGGGATTAACTTTGCTTCTGCACCATTGGTGGCGCATCTCCCCCGCCCTATCCGGATTTATTATCAATGTCATTTGCTATCTGATCGGCTGGCGGACTCTGGGAAAGAGCTTTCTGCTCTACTCCGGAATCTGCGCTGTCAGCTTCAGTGTGATCTATCGCATTTGTGAGCAGTTCCCCCCACTTTGGCCGAATCTCGCCCAATATCCATTGGCTGCCGCCCTGTTGGGGGCGATCTTTGTGGGTGTGGGCTGCGGATTGTGCGTCCGGGTAGGCGGCGCGCCCTGCGGAGATGATGCACTGGCTTTGAGTCTGAGCCGGATCTGCAAAATCAAAATCGAGTATGTGTACATGATCTCCGATGTCAGTGTACTGCTATTGTCCCTTAGCTATATTCCTGTCCGCCGCATTGGTTTTTCTCTGCTGACCGTACTGCTGTCAGGGAAACTGATCGGCTTGGTGCAAAGATTCCCTGAACACAAGAAAGAAGGAAATACTTTATGAATCGCAAAACATTCAAAACTGTGTTTTTGGATACGGTTCCGGTCATGACCGGATACCTGTTTCTTGGTATCGGTTTCGGTATTCTGTTAAAAGAAAAAACCGGCTATGGACTCAGCTGGTCGCTGGGTATGGCGGCATTTATGTTTGCCGGTTCTGCACAGTATCTGGCGGTGAGCCTGCTGACAGAAAAAGCATCCATCATTGCTGCTGCCATTGCCACATTTTTACTCAATGCCCGGCACATTTTTTACGGCATTTCGCTCATTGACGCCTATAAAGGTGCCGGCAAGAAAAAATCGTATCTCATCTTCGCTTTGACCGACGAGACCTACTCGCTGGTGACCCAAAACGAACCGCCTACAGGTATGAGCCGCCATAGCTACTGTTTTTGGGTGAGTCTTATCAATCACATCTACTGGATCGCCGGCTGCTGTCTCGGCAGTCTTTTGGGTGCAGCACTGACCATCAGTTTTGAGGGTATTGAATTTGTTCTGACCGCCCTGTTTGTTACCATGTTTGTGGAGCAGTGGCTGACCCACAAAAACCATCTGCCCGCCATTATCGGTGTGGGTGCAACCGTTCTGTGCCTTATATTGTTTGGTCGGGATATTTTCCTGATCCCCTCTATGGCGCTGATCGCGATCCTTCTGACCGTATCCCGGAAGACCGGAAGGAGGATGCACAATGTATGATTTTTGGATAGTCGCCGTGATGATCCTTGTGACAGCGCTGACCCGCTTTCTTCCCTTTCTCATTTTCGGTGAACACCGGAAAACCCCGGAGATCATCACATATTTGGGCAAGGTACTTCCCTGCGCCATTATGGGTATGCTGGTGGTGTACTGTTTGAAGGATGTTTCTGTGCTGTCTGCGCCCTTTGGCATCCCGGAGCTTTTGGGTATTGCCGTGGTTGCAGCGCTGCACATTTGGAAGCGGAACAGCTTACTGAGCATCGGTGTGGGCACTGTGTTTTATATGGTACTGGTGCAATTGGTATTTTAAAAAAGACCCTGTGTAGAATGAACCGAACCAGTAAAATCGGACAATAGACAAAACACCCCCTTATGTAGGATAATAACTACATAAGGGGGTATCGTTATGTCCAAACGAAATTACACACATATCAAAGAATTGCTGCCGACGATAGAAGCTATGGTA
>JAZRLE010000093.1:0-34324 GCA_045646665.1 Faecousia sp.
TGTACGAGTCAGAGCATCCCGGCAGACGGGTCTTTGTGATCGACTCCCTTTCCGCAGGTCCGGAACTGACTCTCATCGTGGAGAAGTTGGAAGAAATGATCCTCGCAGGAGAGTCTTACGAAGAGATCTGCTCCTACATACTGGAGTATCAAAAGAAGACCGGCCTGCTGTTTATGCTGGAGTCCCTGAATAACTTTGCTGCCAACGGGCGGGTATCTCCTGCTGTTGCTAAGATCGCCGGTGTGCTCGGTATTCGGATCGTGGGCAAAGCCAGTAATGCAGGCACCTTGGAGCCTACAGATAAGTGCAGAGGCGAAGCAAAATCCTTGAGTGCAATTTTGAAACACTTGAATGAAAGTGGCTTGAAATCCGGTAAAGTTTGGTTGGCTCATTGTCTGAATGAGACTGCTGCCGGCACACTGAAAAACATGATCGAAACAGCATTCCCGGATGTAACTGTTAAAATCGGCAAGAATCTTGGCCTTTGCAGTTACTACGCAGAAAAAGGTGGTTTGCTGGTAGGTTTTGAAAGAATATAACTGTATGATAGATGATAAACTTAAATCGACACTGCACAACATTTAGTCCTAACAGAACACGAATATATGGGTCCTAAGTTGACACAAGCAGAGGGGTTTATTTTAGGTGTGGGCGCGAAGATGTTTACAATAGCAGGTCCGGTTATCGTGTATGGTGTGTCGGCAAGTGTAGTGTATGGCTTGATTTATTGGATAACCGCATTGTTCTAACACAAAAGGCTTGACCAATCGGTCAAGCCTTTACTATCTTTTTAAGCAAATATTCCAACGCATCGCTTTCAGAGGGAAAACCGACACGATTATAATCTTTTCCACGCTCACGATAAAAGACTTCCCAACGGTGGTAGTTTTTCAGCACATAATATCCGTCTGCAACAGAGTTTTCAAAGTGTATGAGATTGGTTGCAATATTTTTGCTTTCGCACAGTTCCAGAAATTCTATTCTTGTCATATTAAATCCATTCTTTCTGCCGTAGCACTTCGATAATCTTAGCTGCATCTGGTGTGGTTAGAACAAACATTCTTCCGTCTTTTGCAAAAATGTTAAGATGGATATTATCAAATTGAAATCGTTCAATATCTTGCAATAATATCTCGTCCAATGTGTAGGGCTTCTCTTCTAAACAAACACAAACAATTCCGGCTTCGCAGAAATAGACATTTCCGTTTTTGACTTTGCCGTTGCCCAAATTGAAGTTCCCATTTGTTTTGTAGAATACGGGTGAGCTGATTTCCTTTTCAAACTTTGCGTATCGTTTGTCCATAATATTTCCGCAAACAACCAAAACGGGAAATAACAAAAGGGCGAAGAGCAAGCCACTTAGTGCGGCAAGCTGAAAAGGTTGATCAATATTTAATAAAAGCAAAACAAAATACCCAATCAACCCGAAAAAGAAACCAGTAATTACTGATAGTACAGCTTTTGCTTTCATATGTACAGCACCTCACTTTGGTTTATTGTAACACATCAAAAAATGAATGTAAATTCCTATTATGTGAGCTATATCAGAAGAATATGAGCCAATTCGACAAAAAACACTGCGTCCTAAGTTGACACCAGCAGAGGGCTTCATCCTCGGCGTGGGAGCAAAGAAGTTCTCCTGTTGCGGTGCCCGGTGTGCGCCTTGGCGACGGCGCGCCTGCGTTGCACACCGACCGCGGCCACTCGCTCGCCTCCTTCCTCTCGCCACCGGCGGCAGTCGGCTCGCTCCCCATCGCCGGCCCGGTGATTGTGTATGGCGTTAGTGCAAGTGTGATTTATGGGGTTATTTATTGGGTGATAAGTTTATTTTAAGTGAGAATGAGCATGCAAGTTACTGATTGCATGCTCATTCTTTGTATGATATAATTTGATTAAGTGATTTTTAGTGTGTGGAGATAAGAATATGATTCAAGATATTATTCGCATCCAATATGCCGAGTCTATCTTGCCGGAAAGCTGGATATTCAGTGGCGGTGAAAAAGAGAAAAAAGTACCGATTATTTTTTCGATTTTCCTCATATGCACAGAGCAGAAAAAGGTATTGATAGATGCAGGCTGCGAGACAATGCCCGGGTTTGAAATGAAAAATTTCAAAACACCCATGATTGCTTTAAAAGAAAAGGGCATCGATATAGCAGATATTACGGATGTCGTTATCACACACGCGCATCACGATCATATAGAATGTGTAAAGTATTTTAAAAATGCGGTCGTACATATTCAGGAGGAAGAATACAGCATAGGCAGAGAATACCTATCTGAGAATCCTTTCGTTTGCACCTTTTTGGATGAAGCAGTGATAGATGATTGCTTGAAAATTGTAAAAATAGGCGGACATTCCTGTGGCTCAAGTGTTGTGGAATGTAAAAAAGATAATAAAATCTATGTTTTGTGCGGCGATGAATGTTATTCCTTTTATAATATTAGAAATCGAATATCAGCAGCAAGGTCTTATTCTCCGACAAACAGTAGGGCATTTATAGAAAAATATTCACAGAATCCATATATATGTTTGCTGTGCCACGATTTGTGATAATAGGCTACTGTGCCCTATATTGAACGCAGCAGAGGGCTTTGCCCTCGACGTCGACGCAAAGATATTGTCCTGTTGCGGTGCCCGGTGTGCGCCTTGCCGACGGAGCAGCTGCGCGGCCACTCGCTCGCCTCCTTCCTCCCGCCACCGGCAGCATTCGGCTCGCTCCCCATCGCCGGGCCTGTTATTGTGTATGGCGTGAGTGCTAGCGTAGTTTATAGATTGATCTATTGGATTACCACATTGTTCTGACGGGTGACCACAGGTCGCCCCTACGAATTCTATTGTTCATTTCGTAGGGGCGGGCATTGCCCGCCTGCAATAAAAGGCTTGACCAAATTGGTCAAGCCTTTTGCGTTACGATTATTCTGTCAGGGACAAGGTTTTTAACTCGTATTTTCCAAAGTGTAACCGATGGGTTGTGCCGGCGAGCAGGATGGTGACATCAGCATCCGTTTCCGTATCTGAGCAGTTATGGAGCGTCAGCATCCAACTTCCGTTTTTCTTTTTCACTGAGGAGAGCTGAACGTGGGGATTATCAATGCGGATAAAGCTTCCCGGCTTTACACCCTCTCCGGATGGGAAGAAGGAGAGCGGGTAGGGCGATTCGTTATACAGCTGTGCCTCCCGCTGGATATTCTCCTCGGCCGTTATGCGGAATGAAAATTCACGCTGCCCCATATCCATATGGTCGATGAAGCGATTGTGAGGTGCAATCTGGCGGTCCGGGATGGGGTAGGCGGCGTACATAGGCGTTCTCAGCAGGGAAAGTTTTATACTGCTGTTGGTAAAGCTTCCACCGTACAAACCGTTGTTCACCACGTACAGGTTCCCGTTTTCGGCGCGAATACCACACCATTTGTGGAAAACAGCCTCTTTTTCGTCGGAAAAGAGTTCTTCGCATCCGAAGGCGGTTTCCCCGTAGGGCGTGCCGTTGAGCGATGTGTTCAGTGCGTATTTTACCATTTTGTTGGCTTCGTTGAAATTAAGAGAAATATGTACGTCCAGATAGGTGCTGTTTTTCGGAATGGTGTATTCGATCACGGCGGTAGAACGATTATAGGCGAAAAATGCCTGTACTTTGGTACGGACGGCACCGTCTTCAACAATCCGGACGTTGGGGGTGTTCTCCTCGGGATATCCAACATAGGTATTTGCATCACTGTCGGACATCCGGGCGAAGCGTCCGGCAAGGGAGGTAAACCCGTCCACGGTCATTCCCCAAGGATCTTCGTTGTCATTGTATATTTCGAGTACACCGCTGTTTTCAACCAGTGTCTTACCGTCTATGGCGTATTGCTGAATCAGACCTGTTTTTTTACTGATTTTCACCTGCATTCTGTGGTTGGCTATGGTAATGCAGTCCTCGCAGGAGGGCGGTGCCAGAGGAACCTCTTTGTTTACGGTGGTGAGTTTGCAGTCAAAGCGGCTCATGGAATAGGGGGGCAGCGTAGCAAAGAAGCTGACTTTTTTAATCCAGTCCAGATTGAACGTGCAGTCCGGCTTCTCGTCTTGCGAAGGCAGGGAGCAACCGTTTTCGTCAAACACCAGCGCCAGCGTGACTTCGTTTTCGTTCCAGTTCTGGTCTTCCAGCATAAAGCCTATTTCAAATTCTTTGGTAATTTCGTAAGGATGTGGGTTATAGACCAGAATGGGAATTTCGCCCGGCTTGCCCTTGCTTTGACCTGCACACAATTTCAGAAATGCTTCTGCAAACAGGTTGTCCACAATCTCTTCAGCGTAGGCGAAGATCTTCAGGCTTTCTTCTTCAACAGGCTTGATACCTGAGCCGGGTAAAACATCGTGGAATTGGCAAAAAGCTAAGGCTTTTTTGGCTTTTTTCAGTTGCTCGCTGTCACTCACATAGTCGGTGGTTCTTTCGGCATGGGCGATGATTTTTTCTGTAACGGCGATCTTGTTTTCGACCCTTCGGTTGGCCTGTTTGATCCGCGCCATAGAGGTATAGCAGCCAACCATACAAGGACCGAGGGAATGTTCGATTGTCGGAAGATCTGTTTTATCGATCTCTGCGAAATAGTTCTCGGCAGTGGAGTGAAGAACTTCAACATTGCTTTGTTTCATAAATGCGGCAATGTTGTCTAAATCGACACGGGAAGGACCGCCGCCGTGATTGCCGATACCCCACAGGCATAGTCCAACCTGTGCGGCTTCGTCTCTGATGTACGATTCGATTTTTTCAACGGCGGCTCCTTTCAAGGTATTATAGCCTCCGAATATACCGTGGGCGATAATCTCGCTGCCGTCAAAGCCCTTCCAGATGAAGTTGCCTTTTAAATGTTGGGGGCGCATAAAGATATAGCTGTCATATCCTTGGTTTTTTAAGATCTGCACGAGTCCGCGTGAGTGCCCGAAAGGATCGAAGTTGATAGCGGTGGTGGGGGTGACACCAAACTTTTCGCGGAAATATTCTCTACCCAGCTCTATCTGGTTCATAAGACTTTCGCCGGAGGTCATTACGCAGTCGGGTTGCAGATACCATCCGCCTATAATGATCCACTTCCCTTGCTTGACCAATTTCTTGATGCGCGTAAACAGCGCAGGCTCGTAGGTTTCCACCCATTCGTACAGCAAGGCCTCGTTGTGATTGAACACGAAGCCGTCATATTCATCGCAAAAATCTGCGGCAACGCGGAAGGTGGATATAGCCTCGGCGATTCCTTCGTTTCTTTTCCACAGCCACACGGGGTCGAGGTGGGCATTACACAAAAGGTGCAGTTTTTTCATGGAATTGTATCTCCTTTGTATGGAGTGATGTATACATTTGTTTCGAAAGGTTGCAAATGTGATAATTAGTAGCAGGTTTCAAGTTGTATCAAGAGATATTATAATGTAGCGGGAGCTGTATTGCAAGTTGTTTTCTAAAGGCCGAGTCAGACGAATATAAAATGTCCCGGAATGGGTACTACACCAATTCCGGGATTTTTCATCTTAGTCTTTGCTTAAGATCCAGTATTTTTTCTTCAATCAGTTGGATCGTCTTCAGGAATGCGGCATCACTTTTGCCAGTGGGGTCTTCCAACCCCCAATCCTCTCGATGAGAGCAGGGGAGGTGCGGACATTGAACATTACAGCCCATAGTGATGACAACATCCACTTGCGGAATATCAGACAGGAGCTTGCTGTACTGAGTGGCTTCCATATCAATGTTATGGACTTGCTTCATCAGCCGCACGGCATCCTGGTTGATCTGTGGCTTGGTTTCCGTTCCGGCTGAATAGCTCTCAAACACATCACCTGCCAGCTTCTTTCCCAGAGCTTCAGCAATCTGGCTGCGACAGGAATTATGAACACAGATAAAGGCTACTTTCTTCATTGCGTTCCTCCGAAGAACGGGCAGAGTTTTCCGATACACTGATTATTCTGGCGGCTCCGTGAGCATACAGGTATTTCTTTTTCCATATGGACATCCAAATGCTCCGCAACAAAATCCATTGCGGCAAGAATGGATAAATAGGAATCTCGCTTGCAGCACCGGGGTCCACCGTTTTTGCCGATGCTATCCAGTGCTTTTGCGGTCATCTGATTGCTTAGTCCCCAAGGCTTTGCTGCCAGCGGGGTGGTATCTGTCACGATTGCCACAAACTGTCCTGCGCTGACACCGGCACCACAAGCGCCCCAAAATCCACAGGCACCGCCGGGAACAGCTTTGCCACGACGGTACATTTCGTGCAGTGCTTTGGGGAGATCAACATCGCCACCGGCATTTTTATATGCCGTTAGCAGTGCCGCTCCTACCATCACATGATGCTCCGGACCGTGCATGTGGCAAAAAGGCATCGCCATCATCTTTTCCAGAATCGCCATGGGATCACGGGAGGTTTCGGAAAGACACAGACCAAAGATGCTGTCCATTCCCTGCGTATGACATTCACTGCATATGTAATGACCAGCCACACAGCGAGTCTTGCTCAGTTCCTTTTTGTGGCAGATGGCACACTCCATCATTTCGTCCTCTGACAAATATTCCAGTTTTGCTTTGCAGATCAAACATTCTTCGTGCATACACACCACCTCACTTTGTTTTATTATACCACACCGCCAATTCGATGTAAATATGTTTGCAAATCGGTGTGTCCTATATTGACAGCAGCAAAAGGCTTTATTGAATACACTTGTTGACATTTCAACAAGGTTGTGCTATATTATGCTTGTTGAGATTTCAACAAGCAATGTGGAGGTAGCAAAATGAAAGAAAGATTCGAAACGTTTACTGTGCTCGTTAACAGAATTAGTCGCAATATTCGAAAGATTAAGAATCAGGAAATGGCGGAATACAATTTGAGAAGCGCCCATGTTTCCTGCCTATACTATCTTTATACCAATAAGGGCGCAACAGCCACCGATCTTTGTGAACGTTGCGAGGAAGATAAAGCAACCATTTCCCGTGCTCTGGATTATCTTGAAACAAACGGATATTTGACCTGTGAATCGAAAAGTATCAAAAGATATAAAAGTCCCCTTGTTTTGACCGACAAAGGAAACGAGGTTGGCAAAAAGATTGCAGAAAAAATTAGCAGTGTTCTGGATGCAATCAGCGATGGTCTTACAGAGGAAGAAAGAGTAGCATTTTATCGCAGTCTTTCCATTATTAGTGAAAGTTTAGATGCCGTTTCCAAAAATGGCGAAAGATAAGGAGTAGATATTTATGAAAACAAGAATTATTGTGGATTCCACAGCAGATTTAATGCCCGAATTTAAAAACAGCGTATATACTGTTCCGCTTACCGTGCATTTTGGCACAGAGGAATATATTGACGGTGTAACAATTGACCACAAAACATTTTATGAAAAACTCATAGAAAGCGATGTGCTTCCTACTACAAGTCAAGCAACACCCGATGCTTTTATAAAAGAGTTTGAAAAAGCAAAAGAAGCCGGAGAGAGTGCGGTTGTAATCACCCTTGCTTCTAAATTCTCTGGCACATACCAAAGTGCAACGATCGCGGCTGAGGATTATGATAATATTTATATCGTCGATAGCACCAGTGCGGCAATGGGAAGCGGTATCTTAGTTGAATTGGCATTCAGACTTTTGGACGACGGAAAAAGTGCTGAGGAAATTGCGGCAACACTTGAGGAAGAAAAGAAAAAGATTGTTATCGTTGCCTTGGTAGACACGCTTGAGTACCTCAAGAAAGGCGGTCGTATTTCCAAAGCGGTCGCATTTGCAGGCGGTGTATTAAATATTAAGCCTGTTCTTTCTGTTGTTGATGGTGAAATCAATATGCTTGGAAAAGCCCGTGGCTCTAAGATGGGCAACAACTTACTTGTTCAGGAAATAGATAAAGCAGGCGGTATTGACTTTAGCAAACCTGTTTTGCTCGGGTATAGTGGAATTTCCGATGCGCTTCTGTTAAAATATATCGAAGATAGCCGCCATATTTGGGAAGGCAATCTCGATGAAGTGCGTTATACAACCGTCGGCAGCGTTATCGGTACACACGCAGGCCCGGGCGCTGTCGTAGTAGCCTTTTTCAAAAACTAATGGGTCCTATGTGGGTTTTGTTATTTAAGACATATCGGCTTCGTTGTTTTGACGGACAACACAATTGCTTTTTGGAAGTCGGTATCATATAATGAAAGAAAGCAGACATAAATACAGGTGATTGTATGTATAAAACCGCGAATGATTATTATAAGGAGAAATTCGGCTGCAAGGTGTATAAACTCTCTTTGGATGGAGGGTTCACCTGTCCCAACCGCGATGGCCGTATTTCTACAGGCGGTTGCATTTTTTGTTCGGCTCTTGGCGGCGGGGAGTTTGCCGAACACGGAGCGGATATCCGGACCCAATTGGAAAAGGCGAAAAAGCGGGTTGCAGACAAAATCAAAAACGGAAAATACATTGCGTATTTCCAGTCGTTTACCAACACCTATGCCCCGACCGAACGATTAAAAACCTTGTTTTATGAGGCGACAACCCCGGATTACATAGTCGGTCTGAATATTGCCACGCGACCCGACTGTCTTCCCGACAGCACCGTACAGCTGCTGAAAGAATTAAATGCTATAAAGCCGGTAACGGTGGAACTTGGTCTGCAGACAGCAGACGATGCCGTTGCGGAATACATCAACCGCGGCTATAAAACCGAGGTTTACGCTGACGCCGTTGCCCGGCTGAAAGCGGCAGGGCTTGAGGTGATCACCCACATTATTATCGGACTACCTGCTGATGATGCGATTTTGACCACGCGCTTTGCTGTGGACAGCGGTACAGACGGTGTGAAATTTCATCTTTTGCACATCCTCAAAAATACGCGACTTGCGGCAGAATATGCAACAGGCAGGGTGAAGGCGCTTACATTGGAAGCCTACGCCGAGATCTTAAAAAACTGCATTTCTGTTTTGCCGGAACATATTGTTGTGCACAGAATCACCGGCGACGGCGCAAAAAAAGACCTGATTGCACCGCTTTGGTCGGCAGACAAAAAGAAAACACTGAATTATTTGAACAAATACCTGCAAAACGAATGATCTGCCGCCAAGACATCTGCTCACAAAAAAGGCTTGACCCATTGGGTCAAGCCTTTTTTATAATTGTTTGCAATCCGAGGATAAATCTGGGTAGGGAATATCAAAAACGGCATAATCGATCTCGTTCAGGTTGCAGAGCTTATAGGTCGCAGTGGTGTTGAATTTTTCGCTGTCGCAGAGAAATACCTTCTGTTTTGCTGAATCCAGCATAATTTTCCGGACATAGTTTTCGTCTTGGGTCGTGTCTGAGATATTTCCCAGGTTATCCAAAGCCTGAGAAGAAAAGAACAGGATATCCACTTTGATATTGGCAAGGGCGGCAAAGGTCTCGGCACCGGATAATACGGTGCCGCCACCAATGGCGCGACCACCCAGACAATGGGTTTCGATGCCCAATTCAATGGCTTGCAGTGCGGTGGTCAGATTGTTGGTGAAGACTGTGATATCGTGATGCTTGGCGATATACGGCAGTAAAAAAGTTGCGGTGGTGGAGCTGTCAAGCAATACGGTTTGCCCGTCTTTTAACAGAAAAGATGCTTTTTGTGCGATCAACCGTTTTTCTTTTACATTTTTATGTATCCTGTCATAGAAGCTTGCAACATTGGTCAAAGGCGCGATAGAGGAAACGCCGCCGTGCAACCGCTTGACAAGTCCGTTGTCTTGCAGATAGGTCAGATCCCTGCGGATACTGGACGCGGAGGTGAAGGTGAGCCGGGACAGCTCCTGAACGGTAATATAAGTCCGTTCCTTTAGGATGTCTAAGATCTGTTCCTGTCGCGTACTAATGCTCATATGTGCACCATCCTTTGCGCATTTGCCGATTATATCGCCGGATATTGATTGAATTTAATCAATTTACTATAATTATAGTGCGAAAATAATGTTTGTCAAGGAGGCAGTGTTATGCTTGAAAACTTAAAAGAACAGGTATATGCGGCAAATTTGCAGTTGAAAAGCAGCGGTCTTGTTGTCTTGGTCTGGGGCAATGCTTCTGCCATTGACCGGGAAACGGGCTATGTGGTCATTAAACCCTCGGGCGTGAATTACGATGTGATGACCCCGGAGGATATGGTGGTTGTGGATCTTGACGGCAATGTGGTGGAGGGAAAGCTGAAACCGTCCTCGGATCTGGATACCCACCTTGTCCTTTACAAAGCCTTCCCGGAAATTGGCGGTGTTGTCCATACCCACTCCAGATGGGCAACTGTGTTCTCTCAGGCAGGGGTTGGGATCCCGCCTCTTGGCACCACCCACGCGGATGTGTTTTACGGGGAAGTGCCGGTTACACGGAAGATGACGGATCAAGAGATCCGCGGCGAATATGAAAAGGAGACCGGCAATGTGATCGTGGAAACCTTCCGGGACAGAAAACCCTTGGAAATTCCCGGTGTGCTGGTAAACGGTCACGGTCCCTTTACTTGGGGCAAAAATGCGGCCAAAGCGGTAGAAACCGCAATTACATTGGAAGAAGTTGCCATGATGGCGTGGCATACCTTAAAGTTGAATCCGGATGCCAACCTGCAGCAGACCCTTTTGGATAAGCACTATCTGCGCAAGCACGGTGCCGGTGCCTATTACGGACAGGGAGGAAAATGATATGATCATTGACAGCAAACAGTATAACGGTCTGTGCGCTTGCGGCAGAACCCATAAAATGGAAACGGAGTTCTGTGTCGTCGAAAGCGGTTGCTTGAAGAATGTAGCTGCTTATATGCAGCAGTACGGCATTGAAGGCTACTGTGTGGCGGTTTATGATGAAAATACCTACAAAGCAACTGCAGACCGGCATCCCAAGGTGGATGCAGAGGTGGTGCTTCCTGCTGAAAACCTCCATGCAAATGAGCACGGTGTTGCGCTTCTTTTGGAAAAGCTGCCGGAAGAAGCGAAGGTGATCCTTGCGGTGGGCGCGGGAACCATTCACGATATTTCCCGTTATTGCGCATACACAAGAAATATAGATTTTGTGTCCTGTCCCACTGCTGCCAGTGTGGACGGCTTCTGTTCCTCCGTGGCGGCAATGACCTGGAACGGCTGCAAGAAGACCTTGACCGCAGTTGCGCCCAGAATCGTTGTTGCTGATTTGGACATTGTCAAAAATGCGCCGATCCGTCTTGCAAGATCCGGTTTCGGTGATATGATAGGCAAATATGTGTCCCTTACAGATTGGGAGATCGGCAAAGTGCTGACCGGCGAGTTTTACTGTGACACCATCGTAGGGCTCACCCGGCAAGCCACCGAAAATGTGTTGGTGTCGGCTGAGGGCATTGCTTCCGGGGATGTGAAAGCTTATGAAGCGCTGATGTACGGTCTGCTGCTGTCCGGTCTTGCTATGCAAATGCTGGGTTATTCCAGACCGGCCTCGGGCGCGGAACACCACATTTCCCATTTTATCGAAATGAATCCCCCTGCATTTGCCATCAACTCCGATGCGCTGCACGGTGAAAAGGTTGGCGTAGGCACCCTGCTTGCCATCAAGGAGTATCAGCGTCTGGCAGCTTTGCCGCTGCCTTGCTGTAAGGATTATGAGCCGTTTTCCAAGGCGCTCATTATAAGTATATTCGGCGATGAAATTGGTGCCGGTGTGGTAGAGGAAAACGGAAATGATGTCGCAGCAGGCATCACTGCGGCAAAGCTTCAGGAAAGCTGGCAGGATATTTGCAAGGTGGTTTCCCGGTTGCCGGAGCTGAAGCAGCTGGAAGACCTTTACGGAAAGCTGGGTGTAAAAGCGACTTTGCGTGAGATCGATGTTTCGGATGAACTTGAGGAAGTTTTGCTGAAAAATTCACCGATGGTCAGAAACAGATTGACACTTATGAGACTGCGCCGTTGCTTTGGCTGCTGATAGCGGGGGAACGGAATGAACAAAGACAGAATCATTCTTGCGGCCCATCGGGGAGATCGCAAAATGTGCCCGGAAAACACGATGCCCGCTTTTGAAAAAGCGATTGCTTTCGGTGTGGATATGATCGAAACCGACATCCATATGACTGTAGATGGCGAACTGATCATTATGCACGACCGCAACACCCTGCGTACCACGGGTTATGATGGCTTGACCGACCAAATGACTTTTGCGGAAATCAAAACCCTGGATGCAGGCAGCTGGTTTTCTCCTGAATACAAAAATACCCCGGTACCCTCCGTGAAGGAATTTATCGCATTGGTCAAAGATACCGATGTCCTGATCAACTGGGAATTGAAGGATTTTCCCACGGTGGTCGGCGATGATTTCGCTTTCCGTACAGCGGATAAGCTGATTGCGCTGATCGAAGAAAACGGGTTGACCGCGCGTTCGATGGTAAATTCCTTCAGCGATCGGGTCTTGGAGCATATTGTGCAAAATCACGGGCATAAATTCCCTGTACACGGGCAGGGAATCCTTCGCTGCCAGAAGACAAAGGACAAGGCGGAGATTCCCCAAACGGAGCTTTATGATTGGTGCTGCCTGTATCGCGATGAACCCGAAGGGAAAGCATTGGATTACCCCCATAATTTTGCCTACTGTTTGGAAAACGGCATACATCCCTGCGTCTGCGTTCCGGATATCCCAGAGGATTATCGGCGGTATCTTGCCCTCGGCTGCCGTATGTTTACCTCCAATGATATCTACGAAGCCGACAGAATCTTAAGCGCATTCGGGGTGCGATAAAAGTCAAACATATACGGATAAATGGCGGGGTTGCCCGCTCGCAAAAAGGCTTGGCCATCGGTCAAGCCTTTTTGTTACTTTGTTGTTGCAATGCAAAATGAATAGTATTATAATTACAAAAAAGAGGTGCGTTGGATTTGACTTAAAAAGGAGGGCGTCCCAATGATCGCAAAAAGACTACTGGAGCTGGAAGAATATGCTGCAGCGGGATTGTACGAAGAGCCGAATAGAAGCCTGTTTTATAGAAAAGCGCTAGGCTTGCGCAGATTCTATGAGCATTGCAAGCTGCCGGACTATACCGGAAAACCGTTGTATCCTTCCGGTGGTGTGCAAGCACCCAATTATATGCACGGTCATGTGGTGGGTTGGAGAAAGCTCAATGAAAATGATAAGCAGATCGCCGACCGTATTTGGGGGGAGTTTGAGCGTTACCGCTCATCAGTTCCTCCTGTTCATACAGTGGCGGGGGATATGTCCACCCATTCTATGCCCAATTACGAGCGAATTCTGAAAGAGGGTCTGCTGTCCTACATTCCCCGGATTGAAAAAATCCAAGATGCGGATATGAAAGAGGGTCTGCTGCACTTAATCGCGGGCATCCGGTGTTATGCAGAGCGCTGTGTTGCGTATTTGGAGTCTGTGCAGGCAGAACCGATGCTGATCTCGGCGCTGAAAAAGGTGCCGATGCATCCGGCGGAAACCATATACGAGGCGGTTGTTGCGTGGAACTTTGTCCTGTTTTTGGATTGCTGGGATAATTTGGGCTGTGTGGCATCCGGGTTGATGCCTTACTATCACGGCGAAGATATCACAGATCTGCTGGATAACTTGTTTGATAATCTGGATTGCAACGGCGGTTATTCTATGGCCTTGGGAACGGATTATAATCCTTTGACTATCCAGTGTCTTGAGGCATCCAAGGGCAAGCGGCGACCGATGATCGAGCTGTTCGTGGATGAAAATACACCCGATGAGGTTTGGGAAAAAGCATTTGCATCCATCCGAACTGCCAATGGACAGCCTGCTTTTTATAACCCCAAAGTGCTGCTTGGGGGATTGCAGAAAAAATTCCCCAACATAACTGACGAGGACATAAAGAAATTCTGTGGCGGCGGTTGCACGGAGTCCATGCTGGCAGGACTTACCCACGCAGGCTCTGTGGATGCCGGAATCCATCTGCCGTATATTTTGGAACAGTGTATCCGCACGGAACTGGAAAAGACAGAAAGTTTTGACGCTTTTTATGACCTGTACATCGGTGCTGTCCGTGAAGCGGTGACCGCTGTGACGGAGGGAATCAGCAAATCACAACGAGAACGGGCACTCTATAACCCCCTGCCTATGCGCACATTGCTGGTGGATGACTGCATCGACAACGGCTTGGATTTCAATAACGGCGGCGCAAGATATCAGTGGAGCATCGTAAGCTTCGCAGGACTGATCAATGTGATCGACAGCCTGCTGGTGATTCGGGATTTTGTCTTTGTCAATAAGACCCATACGCCCGGGGAACTGATCCGCTTGCTTGCAGATAATGACAAGGATTTTCTTTCCTGCGCCAAAAAGCATACCGCCTGTTTTGGCATCGATGACGGGGAAGTCAATGCTTTCTCCAAGAAACTGTCCACAGAGATTTTCTCCATGCTGGATGATAAGAAGCCCCATTTCGGCGATGGTTTTTTACCCGCATCCATACAGTTTATGTCCCAGGTAGACGCAGGTAAAAAAGTCGGTGCCACCCCCGATGGCAGAGGGGTGGGCAGTCCTTTGTGCGATTCGCTGGCTGCAATTTTCGGCAAGGACATCAAAGGTCCCACCGCACTGCTCAACAGTGTGACTTCTTTGAATTTGGAGCGTGCCTTGGGTGTGCCGGTATTGAACTTCAATATTAACCCCGATTTCCGCAATGAGATTCTCAAATCGCTGATCTTAGGTTATATGCAGCAGGGCGGTATCCAAATGCAGATAACTTGCATTTCCAGAGAGATTTTGGAAGCGGCATACAGAAACCCCGAGGAATACAGAAATCTTGTGGTTCGGGTTGGCGGATACTCGGAATATTTCTGCAATCTCAGCGATGAATTAAAGCGAATGGTCATTGACCGTACCATCCAGAATGAGGTGTGACATTGCAAGGAAACATCATCAACATCACCCGCTTCTGCACAGATGACGGCCCGGGCATCCGAACGACGGTGTTTTTGAAAGGCTGTCCCCTTAAGTGCGCGTGGTGCCACAATCCGGAATCTCAAAATCCTAATATCGAGACCTATGTGACCGGTGAGACGGTGGGAAAAACCGTGACCGCAGAAGAAGTGGTCAAAGAGGTTATTAAGGACAAGGTTTTTTATGAAACCTCCGGCGGCGGTGTCACAGTTTCCGGCGGTGAGCCGCTGCTACAGGGAGATTTCACAGCGGAAATCTTAAGGCTCTGCAAAAACGAGGGAATCCATACAGCTATTGAAACCTGCGGTTTTGCAAGCGCAGATACGCTGAACAAAGTATTGGAATTCTGCGATCTGGTGCTGTTTGATATCAAAGAAACAGACGAAGTGAACCATATGACATTTACCGGTGTGGGTTTGGAACAGATCCAAAGAAACCTGATGCAGATCGACCGGCTGGGTAAGCCTTTTGTGCTAAGACTTCCCATTGTGCCCGGATATAATGACAGGGAAGCGCATTTTTTGCAGGTGAAGGCCTTGGCAGAGCGCTTGTCCTGCTGCCGGGGCGTGGAAGTGATGCCCTACCACAAATTGGGAGAATACAAATATCAGCAGCTGGGAAAACCGTATCCCTGCAAAGCTGTGACAGAACCCACGGAGCAACAGGTGCAGCAGTGGAAATGCTATTTTCAAAATTGAGCAGTAATACGGCAAAAGAAGAGAATCGGCAGACTTTTTAAGGTCTGCCGATTTTGTATACAGAAAGAAAAATATGGTTGACTAAAAAAGTCAAATATAATATAATAAATTATCAGAATATGCATATTTTTGTGCGTTTTTGACGCAATTACGGGGGAGGGATGCGTGTGAGTCAGCACTATACAAAAGCTGAGATCGAAAACAGCGATTTTCTGTTTGTCAGCTACAAGCACGATGATGTTGAAACCGTATCTGCCATCATATCCCAGTTGTATGAAAAGGGTGTGCGTCTGTGGTATGATGCGGATCTGCACATCGGTGACAACTGGTTGCAGATCGCCAAGGAATTGATTGAAAACCCCAACTGTAAAGGCGTTATTTTCTTCAATAGCATCTCCTCTTTCAAAAGCCAACCGGTACATAACGAGCGCCAGCTTGCTCTGGCACGGCTGGAAGCGAGCAGGGAGGGCGGCGCACCGTTTCACATTTTTCCCACCAATATCACCTGTGGTTCCAATATCTTTTTGCTAAAGCAGGTGTTTGATTCCTTGCCTGCAGAGCCTATGAGCCTGGCACGGGAATTTCCTTTTGATTATCTGCAGATCATCACATCCCTGTTTGACGACGATAATATTTACGCCGCACCGGATGATGTGACGGCCTGCGCTGAAAAGCTGTTTTTATCCATTAAGAACAAGATCCCCAACGCCATTGACACCGATTACCTGCATATGAAAAAGCTGGAACAGAACTTCGAGCAGACGCGGGTAAACTTTGAGTTGGGTATCTGCAAAGGCGAACCGACCGCGGAACTTCCCGTTTACGAACTGCAACGCGATCAGGTAATCAGCGTGAAGAACGAAAAATACATCGTCTCCAATAAGCAGGGATTCCGAGCAAAGCCCATCGTTTGGCTGCCGCTGTACTGCGAAAACGATGTGTTTGCTATGCTGGCGCAGGATATTGTGGATACCCGCAGCGGCGGACCTGAGCTGCAGGCTTGGCTGTCGGGTGCATTCCAAGAACTCGCTTTTACACCACAGGAGCGTTCCGCGATCCGCGGCATCCGGCTGATGTCTTTGGAGGATATGAAAAAAGCCCTGTCGCAGGATGGCTTTGCCTTGCAGGACGCACACTGGTGGATATCGGATATGAATTCCGGCGCCCTGCAGAAAGTAATCCGCAAGGATGGCACGGTATATACAAACGGCTATCATTTCCGCAACACAAAATCCGGCGTTCGCCCGGTATTGCTGATCAGCAAGGACGATCTGGCAAAACTCACTAACAAATAACATTAGGAGGCATTACACAATGGCAGTTAGCAAAAGAACAATGTACGGCAACCTTTATGATATGATTGACACCGAGTTGACCGGCGGCGACGGTCAACAGATTTTCTACCACTACAAAGATAAGCGTGAGATTGGTAAAAACATCTTTGCTGAGTTGTACAAGCGGTTCAATAACGATCCGGAACAGGGCGCAATCGGCTTCTGTATGGACAATGCCGGACAAGTGGGTCTGCTGTCTCAGTGCCAATCCCTGCTGGCACTTTTGCTTCTGGCCTCTGATTTTGACCTTACCTTTGACGATGACAAACTGATTTCTCAAGAGCAGACCAACCTGACCATCCGTCAGATTATGGATATCGTCATTGAAGATGTGCTGACACGCATTAAGACCAAGCAGAAGGGTGTCTACCGCTTTGATGCTTCCCCTTATGAAACGAAGCTGTTTACGGTGGAGTATTCCAATGTGGAAGCAATCACCTGGGTCATTCCCTGCTTCCTGCAGGCACTGAAATACCACGCAGCGATCCGTGAGACCTGTATGTGGGAGAAGGAACTGGTGGATGTTATTCGTTACGGTATGCATTACCTCAACGATGCATTTATTGACAGTACCGGTGTGGGTAGTTCCCAAAAGCTGGAGATCGGCTGGAACTTTACAAAAAACTGCGAAGAACCCTCCCTGTACTATACCTTTGCCGTGTGTGAATGCTATGTGGACTTTTACGAGACCTTCTCGGAGTACCTGGGCTATCGCGAGGCAGTGCGTAACAACAACCTCTACGGAAGCAAGCGTCCCGTGCCCAAAAAGCTGGAGAACCAGTTCCAGAACCAAATGCGTGCGTATAAGGAACAGCTGGAAGCCGGAGACCGGGGTGTGGACAGCGAAACCGGTAAGAAGCTGGCACAGTTTGATGAGTACAACGAACTGTGGCTGCGCTACAAGGAGATTAACGGCGATTCCGATGAGATCGACGGCACCGAATACGGCAGACTGGAGGCCAACTGTAAAAAGGTCGCCAAAGAGGTTTGGAGACTGAGTAAGAACTATCTTGCCGACACCTTCTTCTACAATGACTTGGATGCCAAGCTGACCGAGAAGGACATCGGTATGGCAACCACCTCTGACGCTCTGTTCAATACCGTTTACATCATTAACATTATGCTCGATGCCGGTCTGGATGAGGATCTGCAACTTGCCCACGATGTTGCCATCTCCGATAAGGACATGGAAGATGCCATTCGGGAATACAACAACCTGCTGGAATCCTGCCAGCTGGCTTCTCAGAAGACCTTCCGTGCTTATGAAAAACTGAAGAGCAACGGCAAGGATTACATTGTTGATCAGTTCCTGGTGGGCTTCAACGAGCGCTTCGACATCCATAAGGATCTGGTTAAGGAACTGAGAAAGCGCCGTATGCGTGTATTCACACTGATGCCGCTGCTGATCCGGACCAACAATGTTATCAGTGAGTATCTGATCAAATATCCCCAGGCCAATATGCGGAAGTATCTGGGCTACATTCTGGAGAACCGCTATGAAGAGGGCAACAAACCTAAGTGGATCTGGGAAAAAGAAGGCTACTTCAGCTGCAGTAACTACTACTATGTATCCGCTCTTGGTGAGTTCTACGCATACTACAAGACTTACGAGAGCAAATACATCGATATTAATTCCAAGAGTGAAGCCCAGCGGCAGAAGATCATCTCTGAGTATGATGCACAGCTGCGCACAAGAACCGGCGATATCGGCAAGCTGGAGCAGAATGTCAAGGATCGAGACAACCGCATCACCAGCTTGGAAAAGCAGCTTAAGAATGTGCAGAAGCCCGTGGAGGATGCGGTTACCGCAGTGATCCACCAGGAGCTGGAAAAGGTTGTTCCGGGTCTTATTTGCCGCTTTATCGGTGATGCAGCGGCAGGCCTTACGGTGGCAGATATCGACGGTACAGCCTGCACCGACACGCAGAAGCAATTTGCTGAGGCAATGAGCAGCTTTGTGTTTGCTATGCTCAGCCAGAATATCTACAAGCAAGTGCAGTCCAAGAATGCCCTGCGGGCAATACCTGCCACCAAGGAAGATCTGGCAAAGGACTACAGCGACTTGTCTGAAAGAATCAAATCCGATTTCTCCCGTATTGTCAAGGCGTATATTTCGGAGATCTCCAACCATCAGTTCGGCGAAAGCTCTTGGTACAGAGACAACCGGAATTTCCGCAACAATTCTGATAATAACCAATAGGAGCATACTGAATTATGAAAACGATTTCCTTCTTTTCCTATAAAGGTGGTGCCGGCAGAAGTACACTGGCATACAATGTGATCCCTATTTTGGCAGCCGAGCATTTTGAGCCCACTGCCGAAAGACCTATGATTATCATTGACACGGATGTGGACAGCTGCGGTATGTCCTACCTGCTGGACAAGGATGATGCTGTGACCGAGACCAACTGTATCCAGCATTTGCTGGGCGGCGGCGTGGATACCCGGAAGTACAATTCTGTGGCGGATCATCCGTTTTTGAGCCAGCTGATTCCTGTGGGCAATGCTTTTGACTATCCGGACAACAACGCCATTCTGCTGTTGCCCGCCATGGACAATAAAATCATCAATGCTGATGCAAAGAACAACTATTCCGATGCAAGCGTGCCCTTTATGGAGACCTTCGAGAGCTTTTTGCGGATCTGCGAGGAGCATTTCGATATCCCTGCAGTGATTATTGACTCCTCTGTCGGTAACACAGCAACTGCCAATGTGTCCAATGAAGCGGCAGACATCATTGTCTGCTGTATGCGTCCGACCATTCAGTTTGTCAATGGTACCCGCCGGTTCATGCAGGGTATGGACAATGACGAAAAGATGTACAGCAGCGGCAAGACCGTGATTTTGGTACCCAATGTCATTCCGCAGAACGAAGTGTATATCAACGATGCGCTGTATCCCCAGACGGCTATCGATAAGATCCGCATCGATTTCACATCTTCTTTTGAAAACAGCATGTCCTTTACTTACAATTTCGATATGCTGGATCCCAGAGAGTTTGGTATTCCTGCGGTCAATCGCTTTATGTGGTGTGAAGATCGGCTGTATAACAAGCCGAATCTGGATGAGATCGAGCGTGTTGCTTTGTCCAGATATCGCAAGCTGGCCCGGATCATTGACGAGATCGACCCTGACGGATTTTAAGGAGAACTGTTATGAGTGATTATTCCGCCGCAAACAAACAGGAACACCTTGCCACCTGCTGCGGAAGTATCGTAAATCTGTTCGAACGGGATATCAGTCCGAATATTGCCCGATACATCCTTGGCAGTACCAACGCAAAAAAGTATGCCCGCAAGGTACCGTCCTATGTGGTTTACATCAACAACATTCTGTCTCTTTCTTTCGTCTTTGCTTACGGATGCCTGAAGTGTGATATCAACAATTACCCTTCTATCAGTGAGCGCGCAACATCCCAAAGCTCCCTGCGGATCATCAACAGTTTGACGAAGGCATACTCCCAGTATCCGGTTACCCACGAACTGGTGCAGTTCGTGCTGACGGACATCCAGTTTGAGATGGATCAGAACGAAGACAGCGAACTGTATGATATCTTTAAGCGGCTATCTACCTTCGGCTCCCGAAAGTTCAGCCTTATCAAGTATTTTAAGCTGATTGCCGAGTGGCGGGCAGCGCCTGTCCGATTCAATATGGATTCCTGTGAGCTGGCAGATCTGTTCTATTCGATGCTCCAGAATATGGAGTTTTTGAAGACCTATGATTTGGTACAGGACGACGAGGGCTGTTTCAGTTTCGTTGCAAAGGATCCCATGTGTGACGAGGATTACCGTGTGATTCCGGTGAATTATCTGCTGTACTATAACGAGCAGAAGTATCTGGATATGTTCAGCCTGTTCAGTATGGAGAAAAACACCACCGATGGCATAAGCCGTTTGAATCTGCGCTATATCTGTGAGAAGAACTCTCAAACAGTGTGCAGAACTGTGTGTGAATCCCAGTTGGACGAAGAGCCGGATATGGTGATAAACCGTGATCCGGAAGAGGTTTATGCGGAGATCTGCGCGCAGGTATACAGCACCGACGAGGAGACAGGTGCAAAAAAAAACCCTGATTTAATCACCCAGGTTCATACCATCAACTATAAATACATCAAGAATCTGGCATTGGCCATTTCTGATGCCATTGATGTGAATACCGGCTCTAAAAATGCCCTCTATGAAAGCTTTTCTCATCATCTCAGCGACGATATCTTTGGCGGTGTGGATCGCAGCACCGATATTGAAACACAGAAAATCGACTGGGACAGCATCGTTGTGATGCTGCTGATCGAATACAGTCCCACCAGTGTGCTGGAAACATTGTTTATGGCCTTTGAGAAGAACTTCGTGGACATTACACGAAATCTGTGCAAGCGCATCGACAATGTGGATATGCCACTGTACGGTCTGAATAAGCGAGAGCTGATGCAGGCTGTGGACACGATCATCAAAGAAAAGCTGATCTTTGGTGAATCCAGCGGTTTCGGCAAGATTCCCAATCTGAATAATAAGCGACTGAAAGCCAGAGCACAGGCGCTGCTGATCACCTCCTCTCTTTCTGCAATCCACGAGGAAGAGAATGTGGAGAAGTCTATCTGCGCAGGCAATATTTATGATAATCTTTCCCTGCTGGAAAAGATGAAGAGCAATATGACTCCGGAGCAGCGGTGCAAGTATGTGTGCATTATCCTCAGTGAGACCTTCCGCCACATCCTTTGCTTCTACAGAGGCTTACTTACCTACGGCGAGCTGAAAGCGGATTTTGATATGCGTTCCAGCCTGTCGTGCCTGTCGGAAACCACCATTGCCAAGGATCAAAAAATGCTGCATGAGAGCTTTATGTCTGCGGCCAAGGCAGAGGCGAATCGTTTGAAGCAGTATAATGCCGCTTCTTATGAGGATATGCAGGCATTGCTGCAGCGGTTTATGGAGCTGTGTGAAGCCTGCGGTTCCTCCGGCAAGTCATCGGAACCTGCCCGGCGGGCGCTGTACTGTGCTACCGGCAAGTATGAGCTGCTCAATGTGGTGGAATTCAAGCGCTATGTTCAGGACAGTACCGCAGGATTGACGGGGATCAACGAAGCGAATGTCAATGAGTGGATAACCATCGCACTGCATATTTTGGAATATCTGCGCAACGGAACTTTTGAACTCAGCTCAGACAATCCTTCCTGTGCAATTTATCCCTACACAGCGACCTATAATCACGGCAATGAAAACTATGACGGTTATAAAACGGTGACTTTCACCCTGGATTATGATAATGACGGGGATGCCAGATCCGATAAAAAGGAAATCAAGGTGCTTTCCGAGTTCACCTACAATACCGGTAATGTTTTCTATTGCCTTCCCAATATTCTGCGTACCAGTAATACCTGGTGGATCGATCCGGTGATGATCGATTTTAAGGCATTCAATGAAATTTTTTTGGATGACTAACGATTTAAGGAGAACCCTATGCTGGCAAACAGACATTATATGCTAGATGCCTACGGCTGTTTTGTGGAACAGTCCAACAGCGTTATGGTGGTAAACGATCTTTTGGTGCAGCTTGCAACCAGCTTGAAACTGAAGCCTTTGATGCCCCCGTTTTTGATCCCGTATTATTACTGTCAGGATCCGGAGGATGTGGGTGTCAGCGCATTTTGCATCTGTGCTAACGGCTCGCATATTACCATTCACACATTTCCTTACCGGTCCTGTTATTTTGTGGATATTCTTACGGATCAGTTCTTCAGCGAGGAAGAGGTAACCGGGATTATCCGCAACCAGATTTATGCCAGCAATATCAACACCAATGTGATGGACAGACGGGTGTTTGAGGGTGTAAGCGGCGATATGGATATCGGCAATGACTTTGGTCCTCATTATATGATCACGGTTAAAGATGTGGATGTAACGATGGATGGGCTGTTCAAATGGCTGGATAATGTCGCGCCCCGGATCAATATGCAGGCGATCTCCCGCCCCTATGTGATCTATGATCGGCCGCAGAATCCCCGGTATATATCCGGTGTATTAGTGGTGGCGCAAAGCCATATTGCATTCCACTATGATATTGCCGCGCGTACGGCAAACATTGATATTTTCTCCTGCAGTTTTTTGGAAAATGGCACTGTTGAGTATATCCTGCAACAATCCTTCGGCGAAGATGTGAGCATAAACCTCTTTGCCCGGGGCAGCAAATATCATTGGGAACGGGAAAAACACACCCGAACCGCCCGCATCGAACGGGACAGTAACTGGCAGGAAAATATTTTATAATCACCATAAAAACTGCAGGGACGGCAGAATTTGCCGTCCCTGCAGTTCTTTTGTAAATGAGGTGGAAAATGTGAATATTCGAATTCTGGAATTGATTGAAGGCGCAAAGGCGGCGAAGGGACTGACGGTCATCATCGATGTGTTCCGCGCCATGACCGTGGAAGCCTATGTGATCCAAAACGGTGCCAAAGACCTGATCCCAATGGGAGATATCCAGGAAGCCTATGCATACCGGGATGCCCACCCGGGTACGATTCTAATGGGCGAGCGGGGCGGTGAGATGTGCCCCGGTTTTGATTTCGGTAACTCTCCGTCGCAGGTGAAGGATGTGGATTTTACCGGTAAGACCGTTGTCCATACCACCAGCGCCGGCACCCAAGGTATTGCCAATGCCACCGGCGCCACCGAAATGCTTACCGGCAGTCTTGCAAATGCCAAAGCTATCGCCGAATATATCAAGACCAGCGGCGCCGAAGATGTATCGTTGGTTTGTATGGGTCTTGCGGGCAAAGAATCCACCCGGGAGGACACCCTCTGTGCAGAGTATATTAAGTCATTGGTGGAAGATAGGACCATCGATCTGGCGGCAGGCATCGAAGAATGCAGATGCACCAGCGGTGCGAAATTTTTTGACCCATCAAAAACCGCATTTCCCGAGGAGGATTTCTGGCTGTGCGTGGAAGCGGACAAATTCCCCTTTGTCCTGCGTGTGGAGAAGGGTGCAGACGGTCTGATGCACACCGTTCGAATATAGGAAACAGGCTTGCCAAACGGCAAGCCTGTTTTTTTATGTTTTTGCTTTTACAGCGGCAATATGTTCCGGTGTGGTGCCGCAGCAGCCGCCTAAGATGCTTGCACCCATTGCTGCGCAATCGGCGACGATGTCCGCAAACTCTACCGGATTCAAGGGATAGACCGGCAGATTGTCCGGGCCGATGACGGGGTTACCGGCATTGGGCTTGCACACCAGCGGACCTTTTATATACCGCTTTAAGCGGCTGACCAGTCCGGCGGTCATATCGTCAGCCGCTACGCAGTTAAAGCCAACGGCGCAGGCGCCGGCTTCCTCTAACTCCCGCAAAACGGGTCCTACATCCCGACCGGAGAACAGACTGCCGTCCAGCTGCATAGTAAAGGTGTACAGCACTGCACCGGCACCCTCCAATTCCGCGGCGGTGAAGATCGCCTCTGCTTCTTGGGGATACATAAGGGTCTCCGCCGCCAGCAGATCAGCGCCACCTTCCAAAAGACCGCCGATCTGCACCCGGTAGTTTTCCACCAGCAGATCAAACTTCTCCGGATCAAAGCTGTCACAGTAGGCAGCCAAGGTGGTTAGGTTGCCGGCAACCAACACCTCCGGGGATACGGACTTGGTCAGAGCCACCAAATGGGCATTGATCGCCTCTGTCTGCTTGGCAAGTCCAACCCGCTCCAAAGCGATGGGTTGGGCTTGGAAAGTGGGGGCGTAGAGAATATTGCTGCCTGCAGCGGCATATCTGCGCTGCAGTGCAACAAGGGCATCGGGATTGGCTAGGATCCACTCCTCAGTGCAGCACCCGCGAGGCATACCGGCCTTTTGCAGATTGGAGCCGGTGGCGCCGTCCAGCAGAACTGTTTTTTGAAAATAAGCGGATAATTCCTCTTTGGTGAGCATAGTATCACTTCCTTTTGTTTCATTATAACCTGCTTTCAAAAAAAAGCAACATAGATTGACGAACTTTGGGGAATCTGTTAAAATGAGAGAAATGAAATTACAAGGAGAATATTTATGAAAAAAACCGTATTAAGAAAGTATGCAGAACTGATCGTCCGCTGCGGTGTGAATGTGCAGAAAGGTCAAGAGGTTCTTGTTTATGCAGAACTGGACCAGCCGGAATTTGTCAAACTGGTGGTGGAGGAGGCTTATAAGGCCAAGGCCAAAAAGGTCACCGTGGAATGGAACTATCAGCCGCTGGAAAAGCTCCATGTCCGCTATCAGTCTGTTAAGACTATGGGCACCGTTACCGATTTTCAGAAAGCTCGCCAGCAGCACTACTGCGACACCATGCCTGCCCGCATCCACCTGATCTCCGAGGATCCCGATGGCTTAAAGGGTATGAATATGGAGAAAATGGCAAAAGCGCGGAAGATGAGCTATCCTATCCTGAAGCCTTATCTTGACAAGCGTGAGGGTAACCAGCAGTGGTGCATTGCGGCAGTGCCCGGCGCTGCATGGGCAAAGAAAGTGTTCCCCGGTGAGCGCACCAGTGTTGCCGTGGAAAAGCTGTGGGAGGCGATTCTGTCTACCTCCCGTGTCACGGATGATCCCATCGGCGAGTGGGAAAAGCATAATAAAAACATCCATGACCGTTGTGCCTACCTCAACAGTCTTGGTATCGACAAGCTGCACTTTACAGCCGACAACGGCACTGACCTGACTGTTGGTATGATCCCGGAGGCGGTATTCTGCGGTGGAAGCGAAACTTCCCGACAGGGCATCACCTACAACCCCAATATCCCCTCCGAGGAATGTTTTATTTCTCCCAAGCGGGGACAGGCAGAGGGTATCGTCTACTCCACAAAGCCCTTGTCCTATCAGGGTCAGCTCATTGACAATTTCTCCATTCGCTTTGAAAACGGTAAGGCAGTGGAAGCAAAGGCGGAAGTGGGTGAGCAGCTGCTCAATACCATGATCTCTATGGACGAGGGTGCAGCTTATCTGGGTGAATGCGCACTGGTTCCGGAAAAAAGTCCCATCGCGGAAAGCGGTCTGCTGTTCCACAATACCCTGTTCGACGAAAATGCCGCTTGCCATCTGGCACTGGGTATGGGCTATGCCGATACCATCGCCGATCACCACAATAAAACCCTGGACGAATGCCGGGAATTGGGCATCAACGATTCTATGATCCACGAGGATTTTATGATCGGCTGCAGCACAATGAATATCGATACCATCACCCGTGATGGCAAGACAGTTCCCATTTTCCGGAACGGTAATTGGGCATTTTGATTGTTTTTTAAAATTTTTTCAAAAAAACACTTGCAATATCACTTTACCTGTGGTATGATATCCGGGCGATTAAAGATTGCTAGGGCAATTGCGCCCTTTTAGCTTACTAGAAAGAGGTGAACAAAATGAAGGAAGGTATCCATCCCAATTACGAACAGACAACGATCCGTTGTGCTTGTGGCAATGTCTTTACGACCGGCTCCACCAAGAAGGACATCAAGGTTGAAATCTGCTCCAAGTGCCACCCTTTCTATACCGGCAAGCAGAAGCTGGTTGACACCGGTGGACGCGTTGACCGTTTCAACAAGAGATTCAATCTGAAGTAAGAATGAAGTCCGTACTGCCAAGTGCAGCACGGACTTTTTTCTTTAGGGATCGTAGGGCGGGGGCTTGCTCCCGCCGAAAATGCTAGTTTACTGTTTTTTTACATAAAAAACTGTGCGAAATCGAAATTATATGATATAATATAAAATGAGAAAATTTGCAGGAGGCTTTATGGAACAGAACTTTCATGAAAATAAGCCGGAGCGGGCGGTGCTGGTTGGTCTGAATGCCGACTGTTTTACCGCCCAGCAGACAGCCACCGATGAAACATTGGAGGAGCTGGAAGCGTTACTGGAAACCGCCGGCGGTTTCTGCACCGGCAAGATCCTGCAAAACAGACACACCCCGGATTCCCATAGCTTTATCGGTGAAGGCAAAGCCCAGGAAGTAAAAATGCTGGCAGAGTTCACTGAGGCGACGATGGTGGTCTTTGATAACGAATTGTCTCCCGGGCATATCCGGGCGCTGGAGGAGATCCTTGGCGTGACGGTTCTTGACAGAAGCGCGCTGATTTTGGACATTTTCGCCCAACGGGCAAAGACCCGGGAGGGTAGACTTCAAGTGGAACTTGCCCAATATAAATATCTGCTGCCGCGACTTTCCGGTATGGGCAAGAGCCTTTCCCGGCAGGGTGGCGGTATCGGTACCCGTGGTCCCGGTGAGACCAAGCTGGAATCCGATCGCCGGCACATCCGGGAGCGCATCGCCCGTTTACAGACAGAGTTGGAGCAGGTGCGACAGGTTCGTGGTGTCCAACGGGAACGGCGGATGAAAAATTCCGTACCGGTGGTTGCTATCGTGGGTTATACCAACGCAGGCAAATCTACCCTCTTAAATCAACTTACCGATGCAGGTATCCCTGCCAATAACCGCCTGTTTGATACTCTGGATACCACTTCTCGGCAGCTGACCGTATCCGACAATCTGGATGTGATCTTGTCCGACACCGTCGGCTTTATCGCAAAGCTTCCTCACCATCTGGTGGATGCCTTCCGGGCGACCTTGGAGGAACTGGAATACGCAGACCTGCTTTTGCATGTGATTGACGCATCTGACCCTAATCGGGAAGAGCATATTGCCGTGGTGGACAGCCTGATCTCCAAATTGGCAAAACCCGGCACCAAGGTGCTGCAGTGCTATAATAAAGCAGACCTTGTCAGCCCGGAGGATATTCCTGTGGGACAGGATATCGTGAAGATCTCCGCCAAGCAGGGTTACGGAATGGATGCGCTGCTCAAAGCCATTGAAGATGCTTTGGGTCACAGCCGGCACCATATTATTGTCACCTTGCCCTACAGTATGGGCGGTATGGTGGATACCCTGCATTCCGGCGCCCAAGTGCTGAATACAGAGTACACCGGCGAGGGCATCGTGGTAGAGACCATTGTGGATCCTATTCTCTACGGAAGGCTGAAAGACTATATCACAAAGGAGTGTTAAACCTTGGAGGAATATTTGGTGCCCACCGGTTACGGTGAGGACGAATTCACAGAGAAAAAATCAAGGTTTATCGGCAGAGTCTGGCCTGTGGAAACGGAGGAAGAGGCGCTGGCGTGTATTGCCGCAATGAAAAAGCAGCATTACGATGCCACCCACAACTGCTGGGCATATGTGCTCAAAGACGGTGCTATGCGGTTTTCTGATGACGGAGAACCGGGCGGCACCGCCGGCAATCCCATGATGCAGGTGCTGCAAAGGGAGAATTTATTCAATGTCTGCTGCGTGGTCACCCGGTATTTCGGCGGCATCTTACTGGGTGCCGGCGGTCTGGTGCGGGCCTATACCAAGGGCGCAAAGATCGCGGTGGATGCTGCAGGCAAGTCTATGAAACGGGTGTGGAGCGTGCTGTACATACCCTGTCCTTACACCTTTTACGAGCGGGTCAAGCTGGAGGTGGAGGCATTTGAGGGCATTATCCGGGATACCCAGTTCGGCGCGGAAGTGGAGCTGGAGATTTTGGTTGCCCAACCCAAAGCACAGGCATTTTTGAACAGAATTTTGGATATGACCTCCGGCACAGTGGAGGGATTGGAAACCGCACAGGAATACCGGGCATTTCCGGTGGAGAGGTGATACGATGACCTTACGGGAAGAATTGGAAGCATTGGAGCACACACAACTGGATACGAAAGCAGCCTTTGCCAATGAGACAAAGGGCAGATTCCGTCCTGAAGAGCCCAAAGCAGAGGATGTTCGCACTGCTTATCAGCGGGATACGGATAAGATCGTCCACAGTAAGGCGTTTCGCCGCCTGATGCATAAAACACAGGTGTTCCTGCAGCCGGAGGGCGACCATTACCGCACCCGTATGACCCATACACTGGAGGTCGCCCGGATTGCCCGTACCGTTGCCAAAGCGCTGAATCTTAACGAGGACTTGTCCGAAGCGGCGGCAATGGGTCACGATCTGGGACATACTCCCTTCGGTCATGCCGGCGAGGTGGCGCTGTCGGAAGCAATGGGAGAACCTTTCCGGCACAATGAGCAGAGCCTGCGGGTGGTTGACATTCTGGAAAACGGGGGAGAGGGATTAAACCTTACTTACGAGGTGCGTATGGGCATCCTCGGTCATACAGGTCCCTTTGTTCCGGAAACAATGGAGGGTCAGATCGTCCGGTGGGCAGACCGGGTCGCCTATGTGAACCACGATATCGATGATGCTGTCCGTGCCGGCATTTTGCAAGCAAGTGATATTCCGAGATTTGTACTCAAAACTTTGGGACAGACCCATTCCGCCCGGATCAATACCTTGGTGTGTGATATGATCACCACCACCCGGGAAGCGGGGAAGGTGTCCTTTTCTCCGCAAGTGGAGAAAGCGCTGAACGATCTGCGGACATTTATGTTTGAACGGGTCTACCGCAATCCCGTTGCCAAGGCAGAGGAAGCCAAGGCAAAAGATATGCTCAAACGGCTTTATGAATACTACTATACCCACCCGGAAGCGATTCCTGTGGATTTTCAGCCGCAGATGTCGCTGGAGGGTATGGAGCGCACCGTCTGTGACTATATTGCCGGTATGACCGACAATTACGCAGTGGACAAATATACCGAACTTTTTATCCCTACAGGGTGGAATATTCGGGGATAATATGATATAATATCAATTATTTTTCAGGAAAGGGGAGAATACCATGGCATTTCCGGCATCATTCATCGATGAACTGGTTGCCCGCAATCCCATTGAGGATGTGGTGGGACAGTATGTGAGCTTAAGGCGTTCCGGCGCCAATCTGTTCGGACTTTGCCCGTTCCATGGGGAAAAAACTGCGTCTTTTTCCGTCTCCCCGGATAAGGGTATCTGCTATTGCTTCGGCTGCCATAAGGGCGGCGGTGTGATCAATTTCACAATGGAAATTGAAGGCTTAAGCTACCCGGATGCCGTCCGTTCTCTTGCCAAGCGGGCAGGTATGAGTGTGCCGGAGGACGAGCAGTATGAAAGCCGCTACCGGGCGCAGGAACGGCTGTGGGCGCTGCATAAAGAGGCGGCCCGCTTCTTCCACGCGCAGCTATATGCCCCCCAAGGACAAGCTGCCCTGAGCTATGCCTTGGGCAGAGGTATGAGTAAGGCAATCCTCACCACCTTCGGCGTGGGTTATGCCCCGGATACCTGGGATTCTATGGTGAAGGCGATGGAGGCGAAGGGCTATACCCGGCAGGAGTTGATCGACTCGGGTCTGGTGACCGTGTCCCAAAAGAACGGCAATATTTTTGATCGGTTCCGGGACCGGCTGATGTTCCCCATCATCGATGTGCGGGGCAATGTGATCGGTTTCGGCGGCAGAACCCTGAAAAACGATAAAGATACCGCAAAATACTTAAACTCTCCGGAGACACTGATCTTCAATAAACGCAAAAACCTTTTTGGTTTGAATCTTGCGAAAAAAAGCAAAGAAAACAGTTTGATACTGGTGGAAGGCAATGTGGATGTGGTGGCGCTGCACCAGTACGGCTTTGACAATGCGGTGGCATCCCTCGGAACCTCTTTGACAGAGGAACAGGCAGCGCTGATGACCCGGTATGCCGAGCAGATCATTTTGCTCTACGATGGGGATGAGGCCGGTCAGAATGCTGCCCAGCGAGCGATTCCCATTCTGGAAAAGGCAGGCTTGCAGGTAAAGGTACTGAAAATGCGGGATGCCAAGGATCCGGACGAATTTTTGAAAAAATTCGGCGCGGACAAGTTTAAACTGCTGCTGAATGAATCTTCCAATCGGGTGGAATATCAGTTAAATGCCATTCGCAGCAAATACGATCTGCGTATTGATGACCAAAAGATCCGCTTTGTGCAGGAAGCGGCAGAGCTGATCTGTGCGTTGGACAGTTCTGTCAAACGGGAAGTCTACGGAACGCGGATAGCGGAGGCTGCCGGTATTACCGCCGATGCTATGAAGCTGGAAGTGAATAAGGCATTCAAGCGGCGGCTTGCGCGGGAGAAAAAGAAACAGGAGCAGATTGATCTGGCACCTGTGAAGAATCTGCAGCCCAAGGATCGTTCTATCCGTTATGACAATATGAAATCCGCACTGGCAGAGGAAACGGTGATTGCCCAGGCGCTCCGTGAGCCTGCATTGCTGGATGCCTGCGGTGCGCTGAAACCGGAGCATTTCTCTGTTGCTCTGTTTGGTCGTGTATTTGCCCAGATGCAAAGCCGGCACAGCCGGGGAATGGGCGTGAGCTTGAGCGTTTTGGAGGATCTGTCGGCGGAAGAAGCCGCCCATTTGGCAGGTGTCTGCCAAAAACAGACCGGTCCTGTGAATGAAAAAGCCTTCCGGGATTGTATTAAAATCATCATAGCAGAGCAGCAGAGCCGGAATGTGGGCAGTGATGATGACCTGCTGGCGCTGCGAAACAAGCTGAAAGAAAGTAAGGGAACAAAAGGATGACCCAACTGGAGGAACAGGCAATTTCTGTGACCCACGGTGAGGACGAGGTGCAGCAGTATCTGCAGCAGATCCGCGCCATTCCCCGCTTAACACCTGATGAAGAGCGGCAGCTTGCCAAAGATTGTGCAGCCGGGGATGAAGAAGCTGTCCGTAAGATGGTCAGCGCCAATCTGCGGCTTGTGGTATCGGTGGCAAAGGAATATGCAGGCAGAGGTGTTCCGCTTTTGGACTTGATCCAAGAGGGAAGTATCGGTCTGCTGATCGCAGCTAAAAAATATGATTATACCTTAGACTACCGGTTTTCTACCTATGCTACCAAATGGATCCGACAGGGTGTCAGCCGCAGTGTGATGAATCATGCAGGTCTGATCCGTGTGCCGATACATACCGCTGAGAAGATCCGCAAGGTGCTTTCTGCGAGAACGGCATTGCGGCAGATGCTGGAAAGAGAACCGGAAGTGGATGAAATCGCTGAAAAATGCGGATTTTCCGTCAAAAAAGTAACAGAGTATCTGTCGTTGGTGCCGGAAGTAGGTTCGTTGGATGCACCTGCCGGAGAAGATGCGGACAGCACCTTGCAGCAGTTTGTGGAAGATTTGCAGGCACCGCAACCGCAGGAGGCGCTGGTGCGCCGGGAGCTGGAGCAAACTATGGATGCCCTTTTGGGGCAGCTGCCTGCCCGGGAAAGCCTGTTGTTGCGTTTGCGGTTCGGTATGGAGGACGGAACCTGTTATACCCAGGAAGCTATCGGACAAAAACTGGGCATTTCCAAGCAGCGCGCCCGTCAACTGGAGCAGCAGGCTTTGGACAGACTGCGCCGGTTGGGTGTGGAGCTTGGTTTAGAGGATTTTCTGGGCTAAATAAAAAATACAACCGATAATCAGGAGGAAATATTTATGGCAAAGACTTATGCAATTGCAATCGACGGACCTGCCGGTGCAGGCAAAAGCACCATCGCCAAGCGCCTTGCCAAGGAGCTGGGTTACTACTATGTGGACACCGGTGCGATTTATCGTACCGTGGCATATTTTCTGGATCTTTTGGGTGTCAGTCCCAAGGATGCCGACGGTGTGGAGCGGTACATTGATGAGCTGACCATCGAGATCACCTATGATGAAGAGGGTAAGCAACACATGATTATGAACGGTATGGATGTGACCGGCGAGATCCGCACCCAGGACATCTCCCAGAAGGCAAGTCTTGTCTCCGCCCACGCAGTGGTGCGGGAGGTGCTGCTGGATATGCAGCGGGATGTGGCAAAGGTTCACAATGTCATTATGGACGGTCGGGATATCGGCACCGTGGTACTGCCCAAGGCCGATGTGAAGATCTTCCTTACCGCTTCAGCTGAGGTGCGCGCCAAGCGCCGTACCGACGAACTGATTGAAAAGGGACAGAAGGCAGAATATGAAGTGGTGCTCAAGGAGATCATTCAGCGGGATTATCAGGATACCCACCGGGAGATCGCACCGCTGAAAATGGCAAGGGATTCCATCAAACTGGACACCTCCGAGCTGGACATTGAGGGCGTGATGGCGGCAATGAAGAAGATCATCGGGGAGAAGATCCCTGTATGAGCATCCACATAGCAGAAAGTGCCGGTTTTTGCTTTGGCGTGAACCGGGCGGTAGAACTGGTGGAGCAGGCAGCAGCAGAGGGTAAACAGGTCTGCACCCTCGGTCCCATTATCCACAACCGTCACGCGGTAGACAGGTTTCATAAGATGGGTGTGGCGGTGATTGAATCACCTGCCGATGCCAAACCCGGTCAGACCGTGATCATCCGTTCCCACGGTGTCACTAAGGCTGTGCAGCAGGAACTGGAAGCAGCAGGTGTGCAGGTGGTGGATGCTACCTGTCCCTTTGTTAAGCGGATCCACGGCATCGTCAGTAAGGCAGAGCAAGAGGGGAGACTTCCCGTCATTATCGGCACCCGATCCCACCCAGAGGTGGAGGGAATCGCCGGTTGGTGCAGCCGGTGCAAAATTTTCGAGAATGTACAGGAATTGGAAATATGGGCAAAATCTGGTGAAATTTCCCTGGATTTTCCGGTTAGTATGGTCTGTCAGACCACTTCCACGGAATCTTTATGGAAATCCTGCGAAAATTTTGCAAAAAAAGTGTTTACTAATTTGAAAATATTTGATACAATATGCAAAGCTACTGAATTCCGACAGAGCGAAGCGGCAAACTTAAGTAAAGTATGTCAGGCCATGGTCGTTGTAGGTGACACCCACTCTTCCAACACAGGCCGCCTTGCAATGATCTGTCGGGAGCACTGCGGACGGGTAGCTCTGGTGGATAACGCATCGGAGCTGGAGCCTGCATTTTTCCGTGGTGTAAGTGATGTTGGAATCACAGCCGGCGCTTCAACACCGGCGTGGATTATAAAGGAGGTCAACAAGACTATGAGCGAAATTATGAATGTTGAGACTGTACAGGAGGAAAACTTCGAGGAACTCCTTGAGCAGTCCATCAAGACTTTAAATACAGGAGATAAGGTTACCGGCGTCGTTACCGGTATTGGTACTACTGAAGTCCAGATCGACCTGGGCACCAAGCATGCCGGTTACATCCCGTATGATGAAGTCAGCGCAGATCCTACCGTTAAGCCGGAGGATATCCTGAAGGTGGGCGACGAGATCGAAGTGTTCGTCGTTCGCGTCAACGATCAGGAAGGCGTTTGCCAGGTTTCCAGAAAGAAGCTGGAAGGCATGAAGGTTTGGGACGATATGGCTGCATGGTGCGAAGAGAAGGTCACCGTGGAAGGCACTATCACCGAAGAGAACAAGGGCGGCCTGGTTGCAACTGTTAAGGGCATCCGCGTGTTCGTTCCCGCTTCTCAGTCCGGCATTGCCAAGGGTGGCGACATGACCGGTATGGTAGGCAAGCCCGTGAAGCTGAAGATCACCGAGGTCAACCGTGCACGCCGCCGTGTCATCGGCTCCATCCGTGCTGTTTCCT
>JAZRLE010000094.1:0-3134 GCA_045646665.1 Faecousia sp.
ACTACATCTACTTTTACAACAATGAACGTATTCAAACAAAAACAGGAGTGGCGCCGCTAACGCTACGCCACTCCGCTTGAATCAAATATTTCCTACATAGGGGTGTTTTTGTACTGTCCGCACAAATTGGGGCAGTTCAGAAACACAGGGTCTTTTTTGTTTACAGTTTTTCAAGAACGGCACCGATGGCATTTGCCATACACCAAAATCCCAGGTCATTGGGGTGAATACTGTCTGGGGATTCCGTTCCCAAGTGTAATAGATGGATGCATTGATAAGAGGATTGCGTCGGCTTTCTACTCCATTGGGCAGGTCGTAATCCTCCTCCACCGCAGCAGCGGGTTTTCAATGATAATATCGTCCAGATGCTCCATTGTTTTCTCCTTATTCACCAAAGGTCAAACAGCCGAATTCCTCAGGAACATGGAAAGCAGGCTCCTCGCAGGTGATGGGGTTCCAAGCCATAAAATGGGTCTTGACGGTCTCGTCGCCGCATTTATAGAAATTGGCGCGTACCTTATCGCCCTTTTTGGGGGCAAATTCCGGGAAGAACCGGCGGATAAAGGCGAAGGGCACCCGGTAGGTCAGTACCCAGCCGTTTGCGGTAAATGCGGTCTGAATATCCAGCAGTTCCTGCACCTCCGGCACGATCTGCCGAATGTTCGTAGGCAGATCCGGTCCGAAGCCTAAATAGACGGCACGGTTGGGATTGATCTCAAAATTGAAATAATCCACCCGGTCAGAGGGCTGCAGAAAAAATTCCAGGCAGCTATCCTCGCAAACCTCTGCCAGCAGGTCTGTTTCTTTGTTCACCATACGGATATGGGGCTCCACAGCCTCCATGCGCAGGTAGAAATTCTCTTCATCGTAGCAGATCTGCGCCTGCGCCGTAACATCGATGGAATCCGTCCACAGAAGATTGTCGATAGGCAGAATATCGATTGCCGACCAATCCGGTGTTCCCTGTATTTTTTTCATTGTGTAGGTTCTCATGATCTGACCTCTTTTCAATCTTCTTGGGCAATTTCCAGCATTGCTTTATACAGCTTGCAGAATTTGTTGTATTTTTCTTCCACCAAGGCGCTGGGAGCCGGGTCGTAACGACGGACCATCTTCACATCCTTGGCGGCTTCTTCCAGTGTTGCATACTGACCGGCAGTCCAAGCAGCGATCATAGCTGCGCCCAAGCAGCCTGCCTCGGTGACCGCAGGCACTTCCACAGGAAGACCGGTGATATCCGCCTGCAGCTGACACCACACGGGACTCTTGGCACCGCCACCGGTGGCAACAATGCTGGAGATCTTAGTGCCCTTGGAGAGAATATCCTCCACATTTTTCCGCAGAACAAAGCACACACCCTCCATAACCGCCTTTGCCATCTGCACATTGGTGTGCTCCTGCCGCAGACCATAGAACACACCGGTTGCCTCCCGGTCAAACTCCGGCGCATTGGTACCCACCAGATACGGAAGGAACAGAAGTCCCGCTTCCGGCGCTGCCAGCAGTTCCTTGTTCAAGGTGTCATAGTCCATATTGTTCATACAGGTACGGCGGAACCAGTCCAGGCACACGCCGCCGCTTTCCATAACAGGCAGCATAATATAAGTATCGGGAAGGAAACCGTAGTGCAGTGCCATATTGCAATCCGGGTCAGGGATGCCGTCAGTCATGGCGGTGAGCACCATAGTGGTACCGGTGGACAGGGTCATACCGCCGGGGGCAGTGTTGCCTGTGCCGATCATACCGGCAAAGTGATCCAATGTACCGGTATTGACCTTGGTTTCCACAGTCAAACCGGTAGCCTCTGCTGCGGCAGGGGTCAAACCGCCCACCACGGTGCAGGGTTCGATCAGCTCCGGAAGCTGGTCCTCGGTGATGCCGATGGCATCCAGCATCCGCTTCCAGTAGCACTTCCCGTAAATGTCAAAGTAAAAAGAGAAAGTAGCGATGGACATATCGGCGCACTTACAGCCTGTAAGGCAATAGACGATATAGTCCTTCAGCAGCATATAGGTGGCAACCTTGTTGAAAATCTCCGGACGGTTGCGCTGCAGCCACAGGATCTTGGTGGCAGGCCAAGTAGGCAAAATTGCCTGCTGACCGGTCATTCTGTGGCACTCCCGGGCAGAAAACTGCTTGTCCAAAATCTGGCATTCCTCGTCGGAACGCTCGTCCATCCAAGAGATGGCATTGCACACAGGCTTGCCTGCTGCGTCCAGACAAACCAAAGACTCCGCCTGACCGGTAAATGCGATCTGCACCACCTTGCCGGGGTACTCCGCCATCAACTGAGACAGGATCACGGTCAGACTTTCATAGTATTTTTCTGCATCAAATTCCACAAAGCCGTTGTCCCGGAAATACTCCACAGGTGCGCCTTTCTGTCCAATGCAGGATAAGTTTTCATCATAAAGGGCAGCTTTCAGATTGGTGCTGCCAAGATCAACACCGATGTACATATAAATGTCTCCTTTTATAAGTAGTTTTGGGATAATCGCTGATGAAATCGTCAATGGTTATTGGTCATTTCATCAACGATTATCGGATAAAGGGGTCACATCGATGATGTGACCCCTTTCCATTGGGAAAATTAGTAACCGACCTTCTCCCAGCACTCGAAGGGAGCAGCCAGCTCTTCACTGATGTAGACCTGAGTCTTCTTGGTCTGCAGCATAGAGGAGGGCAGGTAGGGAGTGATGGGTCCGTGGGTGCACAGACGGGAGGTCATTCTCTGCCAGGAGGAGAAGGTACCGCAGGTAGCCAGTGCGTGAACCTCGATACGCTCCTTAGCGCGCATCACATCCAGAGGTCCGATGGTAGCGGCACAGGGAGGTACGTTGGCGATGTCGCCGGACTGACCGAAGGTGCCGTTCAGGGAGTTCTGCATGATGGTCATGGGGTGCAGCTTGACGATCTGAGCGGGCTGGTTCAGCCACTCTTCGATGTCGCCGGAGCCGATGAACTCGGGGATGGGATCCACGAATGCCATGTGACCAGCCCAACCGGGAGAGGTGGAAGCGATATCAGCGCCACCCTCAGAGATGTCGTTGATGATCTTGGAGTAATCGGCAATGTTGGCGTTGGTGGGGAAGTGAACATTCTCCATAGGCATACGCAGCTTCTCGTCGATCTGA
>JAZRLE010000095.1:0-2185 GCA_045646665.1 Faecousia sp.
GCCATCTGCTCAATTGCTGTGACATACTTCCGGATCTCATGTTTTGCGTCGGGACCCAGCACGGTGTGCATCTTTTCTACTGCAGCAAGGTATGCCTCGTAGATGGCGGGAAAGTCATCGGACTGGTTGTAAAGGGTTTTCACCGTTGCGTCAACAATCGGCTTTCCTATGACGGAATTCATAAACTGCATTTTCGAAAACATAATAATCTTCCTTTCAGACATTTGTAAATGGGGGCTTGCTCCAACGATTAAAGTTACATTGCCTTTCCCTCCCTGCGGTATAAAACTTTAAGTATTAGTGTAATACTATTTGTTTTAATGATACAGGGTTCTCTATGTCGAATACCATCATTTCTTGTCGTACTGACATAAAAAAAGAGGAGGCACTGAAGTGCCTCCATAATGAAATGAGAATTACAAACTGCGAACGTAAGCATCTAAGATATCGATCGCTGCTCTGCGCTGTTTGGGTGTAAGGCTGTCCAGAAGTTCCGCAACCTCTTTATAAACAAAGTCCTTACCGGAGGGAAGAGCATCCCGCAAAACAAAGTCGGCAGAGACATCCAGGACAGTGATGATCTGAGCGAACAGGCTCAGACTTGGCATTTTCATACCCCGCTCAATCTGGCTGACATAAATCTCACTGACCCCAATAGCATCAGCAAGCATTTGCTGTGTGAAGTCCTTCTGCTTTCTCGCTTCGCGAATCTTGATACCTACTTCCATACGTTCCATTGGTCTAATCTCCCATACAAATAGTTTTAGTCTAGTATTATAAGTATAAGTGATTTGACCATTTCATGGAACGAACATATAGTTTTACACTAAAACTATATGTTTTAGTTTTCCCAAGAAAATTTCAAATAGAGGCCTATATTAAGGGTATTCAGTTGTAAATGAAGCAAAATAGTATAAATTTACGTAGTATAGTATATTAGGGCTTGATCAGCCGCACGGGGATGTTTTTCGACCTTGCGTAATCAATTGTGTTCTGTGTTCCACTCGGCTTTCCATCGCAAACCGCGATAATTCTGGATGCATGGTCGCACATATATTCATTACGCTTTTGGTAAACTCCTGGGTTATACGATTGATCGAGTGTCTGAATATAGTCCGCTTTCTTCTTAACCAATTGAATATGCTTTTTCCAGTCCACTGGCCAGCGATCATCAAAACCGGGAAACGGAATTGCACAGACCAAGTGAATATCCTTATTGCTGCGCTGTAATTCAAGAACGATATCTGCAGCCCAAAGATCCACACCTCTGCTGCAGCCGGTAATAAAGGTGGTATAACCATCAGCTATTGCAGCAATGATTTCCTTTCTCAATTCCACGATCACAAAAGCTTCTTTCCCGTGGAGCTTTTCCGGCCGATGACCGGTAAAAGCACAGCAACGGCTTCGCTCCATTGTAAAGTTCCTTTTGCGGCTTGATGTCTTCGTGAATAGTTGCTTGAGGTTCATAAAAGCCCTCCTTCCTCGCGTGTTGGGGGTATTATAACACACAATTCTCCGTTTGTAACTGCTATTTGTCATATTTTGCCCCGTGTGGTTGGTTTCGATGGGACGTGCGAAAAAGTATACTATTAAGGAGAAGAAGTGACAGATAGGAGGAAACGACATGGCTTACGCTGAAATTGGCCGCAACATCCAAGCCGCACGCAAGCAAAAGAATATGAGCCGCGAAGAACTTGCCGAGAAGTCTGGATTAAGTGCCAAGTTCATCGGGAATATTGAGCGTGGCGAGAAAGCGGTATCTCTGGATTCCTTCGTCTGTATTGCAAATGTGTTAGGCGTTAGTGCTGACACTCTTTTGGGTAGTGTTTTGAAAAATGGTTATCAGGTTAAAACCAGTATTCTCTGTGAGCGGATCGACGCTCTGCCGCCCAAGAAACGTGAAAAAGCTCTGGAATTGCTGGAAGTCTTCCTTCGGGATGAGGGATAATCGATCTGCTATAATCCAATAAATCAAAAGCAGTACACCACGGTGTGCTGCTTTTTGCATAAAAAAAGTGGGTAACGGCCATCGCGGTCGTTACCCATCTTCTTTGTTGTCATTAAGTTTGGAGTGGCATATCGTGATATGCTCTGTAAACGTCTGTTTTGAAGCGATCCTCGGAACGGTTCAAGTACTTCAGTATGCTGCGCACCTTTGCTTGAAAAGCATCACCGATATCCTCTG
>JAZRLE010000096.1:0-27416 GCA_045646665.1 Faecousia sp.
ACTACATCTACTTTTACAACAATGAACGTATTCAAACAAAAACAGGAGTGGCGCCGCTAACGCTACGCCACTCCGCTTGAATCAAATATTTCCTACATAGGGGTGTTTTTGTACTGTCCGCACAAATTGGGGCAGTTCAGATATCCGGAGCGTATTTTTGTTAAATAAACAGACCCCAAACAAAGGATAGGACAAGGGAAACGATTACCGGGATAATACAGGAGGTAACGCAGATATCCAGGTAGGACTCCTTATGCTTGCAGTTGGAAACGGCAAGCAGTGTCAGCACCGCACCGTTGTGGGGCAGGGTGTCCAAACCGCCGGAGGCAAGGGATGCGATCCGATGCAGGTAGGCAGGATCCATGCCGATCTGGGCGGCTTTCTCCAAATACTGGGGACCCAGCGCCTCCAGTGCAATGGACATACCGCCGGAGGCGGAGCCGGTAGCGCCGGCGAGGACATTCACAGCCACCGCTTCGGAGAACAAAATGGAGCCGGGCATATTCAGCATAGCGGTCTTCAGCAGCGCAAAGCCGGGAACCACCTTCACCACAGAACCGAAGCCCACGGCGCAGGCGGTGTTCATAATGGCGGTGAGAGAACCGTTGGCGCCTTGGTTGATGGCGGGCATCAGGGTCTTCGCCTGATGTACATTCATAAGGCAGGCCACCACGATACCGCCCAGCAGCGCCACGACGATGGCTTGGCTGGAGGTCCAGTCGGCGATGCCGTGATTCTTCAGAAGACCCGGCAGCACATTGAGCATCAGCACTACCACCAGCAGGGGAACAAGACCGGACAGCCAGTGCCATTTGGGTTGCTCTATGGTGTTCTCGGCAACCTCTGCCTGCTTGGGGTCGGCAACGAAATGCTGTCCCAGTTTTTTTGCTTTCCGGGCGCGCCATTCCAAATAGATGTAACCGGGCACGGCGATCATCAGTGCGCCGATCAGACCCATCACCGGTGCAGCGGCGGCGGTTGTGCCGTAGTAGGTGGTGGGGATGATGTTTTGGATTTGGGGTGTGCCGGGGATGCAGGTCATGGTGATGCCGAAAGCGCCGAAAGCGATGGCGCCGGGCAGCAGTGTCCGGGGCAAATCAGCCTCCCGGTAGATGGCATAGCCCATGGGGTAGATCACAAACACCACAACAAACAAAGAAATGCCGCCGTAGGTCATCAGCAGGCAGGGCAAAACCACTGCCAAAATCGCATACTTAGAGCCGATGAGAGACACCAGCTTATTGGCAAGCGAACGGGCAGAGCCGGTCAGATCCATAATCTTTCCGTACACGGCGCCCAGGAAAAATGCCGGGAACCAGGAAACGATGTAGCCGGCAGTGCCGCCGATGTAGTCCTCCAAATAGGCGGCCAAAAGATTCATTCCGCTCAAAAGGGCAACCAGCACCGCGCAGAACGGGGCGACCCAAATGATGGAATGACCCTTATAGGCCAAAACTACCAGCAAAATAAGACCCAAAATAATACCGATCAGAGAAACAACAGACATAGAAAATCCCTCCTCTTTGATACCGTCATTTTACAACAAGCGGCAGAAAATAGCAACCGTTTTGTGAAAAAAAAAGCAAAAGCGGAGTGGGTTTCCACTCCGCTTTTTTATAAGATGGTGACGGGGATGCTGACGGCAGCTTGCAGGGTGTCGGCAAAGGGGGTGATCTCCGCAGCCGGCAAAAAGGTATTATACCGGAATGCTTGCTCTTTGCCCAGCTGCTGGGCTTTGGAAATACCCAAGGGGTGATAGGGTTCCAAGTGGATGGCCTTTACCCCTTGCAGTCGGTTTGCCAAGGCGGCAAGCTGCGCAAAATGTTCTTGGTTCAGATTGACATCGGGAATGATGGGGCAGCGCAGAATGCTACTGGCGCCCATTGCGTCAAGGGCATACAGATTCTCCAGAATCTGCCGGTTGGAAACGCCGGTGTAGCGGATGTGTTCTTCCTCCGGGAAGAGCTTGATGTCATACAGCCACAGATCCACAAGCTGACCGATGGCAGACGGATCTTTTGCAGTGTAGCCGCAGGTTTCCATGGCGGTGTGCAGCCCGTTTGCCTTTGCCAGCTGCAGAAGCTCCAACGAAAAATCATACTGCAGTAGCGGCTCGCCGCCGGACAGGGTCAACCCGCCGCCGGATTCTTCATAAAACGATTTGTCCCGCAGCACGGTTTTGATGATCTCAGAGGCGGTCTTCTCTTCACCGCAGACCTGCAATGCATCCGCGGGGCAAACCGCCACACAGCTGCCGCACCGCAGACAGGCATTCCGGCTAAAATCGTGGATGCCCTCCGGGAAGGTGTGGGCACCCGTTTGGCAAACCCCGGCGCAGGCACCGCAGCCGATGCACATAGTCTGCTTAAAAAAGATCTCCGCCCCGGTGAGCTTGGATTCGGGATTGTGACACCAGCGGCAATTCAGCGGACATCCTTTCAAAAATACCACCGTGCGGATACCCGGACCATCGGAGGTGGAAAACCGCTGGATGTTGAAGATTGTTCCTGTATTATGCATGGTGTGTGGTCCTCAAAATGACTTCTTCCTGCATCTGCTTGGAAAGACGCACGAAATAATCGCTGTAGCCGCCGATGCGTACCACCAGATCCCGGTACTGTTCGGGATGTAGCTGGGCCTTTTTCAGGGTTTCGTTGTCCACTACATTGATCTGCAGCTCAAAACCGCCCCGGTTGAGATAGGTTTTGATAAGAGAATTCATTGTATCTACAGAGTCCTTGCCCAAGGAGGCTTTGGAAAACTTCAGATTGACCGCCACACCGCCGATGAATTTTTCGTGTTCCCACTTGGTGGAGGAGAGAATGGAGGCGGTGGGACCGTTCAGCTCCCGCCCCTGACAGGGACCGGAGCCGTCGCCCAAGGGGAAGCCGGCAGGTCTTCCGTCGGGGGTAGCGATGGTGTCCCGTCCAAACCGTTCGTGCATCTCCCAGCAGAACACACTGGGAATGAGATTGGCATTGCTGTGCATGCCGTGGTGCTTTTTGCACTCCCGGACGATATGCTCAGTAAAGAGGGAGAAGAGGTTGTCGATTTCATCTATGTCGTTGCCGTATTTGGGCAGTTTGTTGAGGATATAGAGCCTAAGCGCCTCATTTCCTTCAAAATTGCTGTCCAAAACTTCCTTAAATTCACAAAGGGTGAGTCGTTTTTGGTCAAAAACAAGCACTTTTATGGCAAAAATGGCATCAATTAGGTTGGCCATTCCCACGAAAGAGGGCAGAATCCAGTTGTAAACTGCACCGCCTCGTTCGATATCCAGACCCCGCTGCAGACAGTCATTGACAAAGCAGGAGAGCAGGGGATTCATGGAATTTTTGGCCCGGACACCCCTGTGCCACTGTTGCCCGCGGAAATTGTCTTCAATAGATTTCTCCAGCACAGCAAAATATTGCGCCAGCAAAGCATCGAAAGAGGCGTATTCTCTGTCCATAATGTTCAGCAGCAGCTGGGGCATATTGGTATAGGGACTTGCCACCCATACATTGGAGGCGGCAACGGGGGTGATCTCCACGCAGGTGCTGTGAATATAATTGTGGGCCTGCGCCTCCGGGACACCGTAGTGCAAAAAACCCCGGGTGATCACATCGTCATTGAAAATGGCGGGGTGGGAATGTCCCTTTGCCAGCAGCGCGCAGGCTTTATGAAGATATTTTTCCGGCATTCCTTGGTTATAGCACAGACCCACCGCCGGGTACACCAGGCGAATGTCATCCACCACCTGCATACACATATCCGTAAGCTCGTTTGCCACGATGTTGCCCTTTTCATCGCGACCGCCCACCATATAGCCGCTGGAAAGACCGCTGGGAACCCGGTGATTGATCTGAATACCCAGGCAGTCCAGCAGAAGCTGGGCATATTCCTTGGTAATGGTGCCGTTTTGAATGTCCTTTTCGTAATAGGGCAGCAGGTATCTGTCCGGGTGACCCAGCTGGAATTGCTGGTGGCAGTCCCGAAAAGGATTCAAGGTCAGACAGTGGGTGATAAAATGGGCGCACTGTACTGCTTCGTGGAAGGTTTCTGCAGGCTGGGCAGGGACTTTGCTGCAAACCGCAGCGACGGTTTCCAGCTCTTTTCGGCGGATGGGGTCTTGGGTTTGGGCGCTAAGGGTCAGCGCCAAAGCCGCATAGTTTTCAGAATACTTGACCACCGCCTCCAGACACCGCTTGCAGCATTTGTAGAAAGCGGTCTTGTTGGGATCGCAGGTTTCCAGACGAGCATCGATGGATGCGATGATACCGCTGACACCCTTGGAAAGCAGCAGTTCATAGTCGATGGCCATATGGGAATCCTGTCCGCCACCGGCTTTGTTGCATCGGTCTGTGATGATCTTGGCATATGTACTGTCCATTTCCGCCTGCATTTCGGATGTCAAGGGCAGATCCTGCTTGCCCACGATCAATTCACCCTCAGAGATGGAGGGCCTGAGGTTAGAGAAGGCAAAATAGAAGGACTCGCCATAGCGCTCCTCCTCGGAAAGATCGGCAAGGGTCTCATATTTCTTATAAAACAGATAATGAAATTCCGCATTGCAGATGCGGCTGTCAAAAACGCGGCTGCGCAGGGCTTCAATTCGATTCATAGGGCACCTCCCAATGATTGATACTTGCATTATACACCGATATGTGCAATAATAATAGTAGAATATAGGCAAAAAGATGTATAATCGTTTCAAAGGTGATTAAGATGGTCGATATCCGTTTTCATTGTGATGAGGAGAAGAATTTTAAAAAGGGAATTTCCGCCCGGGCATTTACCTACACGGACTACTCCATCGCTATGCACAATCATGATTTTTACGAGATCAATATCGTGCTGGCGGGAACCGGCACACACTGCATTGAAAATGCGCAATTTTTCGTAAAACCCGGGGATGTTTTTGTCATACCGCCTATGGTTGCCCATGCCTATACGGACACGGAAAAGCTGGAAGTGTATCATATCCTGCTGAAAAAGCGTTTTTTGGAGGAACACAAACAGGAATCCGAACGGGTCAACGGCTTTTTGCAGCTTATGGAGATCGAACCGTTTTTGCGAAGTAATTCTGCACAATCCTGTTTTTTGCGGCTGAACGGCACCCAATTGCTTCGGTTACAAACGGAATTGACATATATCGATGACGAAGGCGACTTTCCGTGGGAAGAATGCGCATGGATGAAATATCATGCTCTCTGGAAGCTGTTGTACTGGTTTTCCTATGCGCTGTTTCGGCAGAATAATTCTCCGGGACAGTGGCACAAAAATAAATACGAAGGGCAGATCATCAGCGCGCTGGAATATATCCACAACCACTATGCCGATAAGGTCACCATCGACATCCTTTGCGCAGAAGTGTTTCTGTCGAGAGCGACCTTTTTGCGGAATTTTAAGGCGGTTTGCGGCGTGACACCGGTGGAGTATCTGAACGGATACCGATGCAAAAAAGCCACAGAACAATTGGCAAAAACCGGTTGTTCCAAGACGGAGATTGCCCACAATTGCGGCTTTTATGATTTATCCCATATGGAACGGATGATAAAAAAATATAGTTGACAACAAAAACGAGACAGTCAACCTGACTGTCTCGTTTTTTATTATTCTTCATAACCGGGTTTGCCCAGCAGCCGGAACATATTCCGTTTGTAGAATTCTACACCGGGCTGGTCAAAGGGGTTGACTCCCAACAGGTAGGCGGACACAGCGCAGGACAGTTCAAAGAAATAGAACATTTCGCCCAGCTTTTCAGCGTTTAGTTCACCCATATCCATGGTGATGACCGGCACATTGCCATCCACATGGGCAGCCAGTGTGCCTTGGAATGCCTGCTCATCTACAAAGTCCAGGGTCTTGCCTTCCAGATAGTTCAGACCGTCCAGGTTCTTGTAGTCGCCCCCCAGGGTCAGTTTTTGGGCAGGCGGGTCAAAGCGCACCATAGTTTCAAAGAGGTTGCGCTCACCCTGCTGGATCATCTGTCCAAAGGAGTGCAGATCGGTGGTAAATTCAGCAGAAACCGGGAAAATTCCCTTGCCGTCTTTGCCTTCAGATTCGCCGAACAGCTGCTGCCACCAAAGTCCTGTAGACCGGAAGCTGGGGTCAAAGCCTTCCAATATCTCAATGGCTTTGCCTCTGCGGTACAGCAGGTTCCGGGCAGCGGCATACAGCCAAACAGGATTTTCAAAGGAACGGATATCGTAATCTTTCTTTGCTCTAAAGGCACCGGTCATAACCTCCATCAGGTCAATGCCAGCAACGGCCATGGGAAGCAGACCCACAGCGGTGAGCACACTGTACCGACCGCCTACATCTGGGGGGATCGAAAAGGTTTCCCAACCCTCTTCTGTGGCCATCTGTCGCAAAGCGCCCTGCACGGGATCGGTGATGGCAAAGGTGCGCTTGCGTGCCTCCTCGGTACCGTATCTGCGCTCTAACAGCCAACGCAGCGCCCGGGTGGCGATAGCAGGCTCGGTGGTGGTGCCGGATTTGGAGATGATGGCGATGGAGAAATCCTTGCCCTCCAGCAGCCGGGTCAGTTCGTTCCATGCCCGGGTAGACAAGGAGTTGCCGGCGAAGTAGATCTGGGGATTGCCCTTGCCCTTGCCGATATTGTGATTGCAGCCCTGCAGCAATTCGATGGCTGCCCGGGGTCCTAAGTAAGACCCGCCGATGCCGATGACCACAAATACATCGGAATTTGCCCGAATGCGGGCGGCAACATCGCGGATTCTGCAAATCTCCTGCGTCTGCTCATTCGTGGGCAGGTCCAGCCAACCAAGGAAGTCGCTGCCGGCACCGTTTCTGTCGGTGAGCAGCATATGGGCGGCGAAGATATCTTTTTCTATAGCCAGTAGGTCGGGCAGAGAGATCTGCCCCCAAACATTGGAAATGTCAACTTTAATCATAAAGGGGTTTCCCATCCTTTCTTGACTCTGCATTGTATTATACACCACAATACTAGTTTATGCAAGCAAAACTAAAGAATTAGCTTGCTTGTTTTAATGATTATATCAAATAGTTGTAGCATTTTTGAGGGAAATTTTGTATAATATGCAATGAAATTACAGGAGGTTCGGTTATGCAGTACGGTTTTGGCATAGATTTGGGCGGCACAACAGTAAAAATTGCTTTTTTGGACACAGACGGCAATCTTTGCGACAAGTGGGAGATCCCCACACGCACGGAGCAGGACGGCAGAAACATTCTGCAGGATATTGCCCGATCGGTACTGGATTATGTGCAAAAAAACAACATTTCCCGGGAGGATTTGCTGGGAATCGGCATCGGTGTGCCCGGCGCTGTGGATGCAAACGGCACCGTGAACCGATGTGTGAATCTGGGCTGGGGCAGATTTTCTGTCTGTGAGGAATTAAGCCGGCTGACGGGTCTGACGGTGGTTGCCGGCAACGATGCCTCTTTGGCGGCACTGGGCGAATGCTGGAAAGGCGGCGGACAGGGATATAGCAGTGTGGTGCTGGTGACCTTGGGAACAGGCGTTGGCGGCGGTGTTGTGACCAATGGGAAGATCATCCACGGCGCCCACGGCGCAGGTGGCGAGATCGGGCATATGACACTGAATCCGGCGGAAACAGAAGCTTGTACCTGCGGCAAGCAGGGATGCGCGGAGCAGTATTGTTCCGCAACCGGCATTGTCCGATTGGCAAAAAAGCACCTTGCGCAAAGCTTGTTTCCCTCAGTTTTGCGAGGCAAAAAGGGTTTTTCCTGCAAGGATGTGTTCGATGCGGCCGCCGGAGGCGATATTCCGGCGGTGGAGGTGCTGGAGCAGGTCTATGGCTATCTGGGAATGCTGATCGCCAATGTGTGCTGTGCCGTTGACCCCGAAATTGTGGTACTGGGCGGCGGTGTCAGCAAGGCAGGGCAGCCCCTGTTGGACGGTGCCCGGCAGTATTTTGAAAAATACTGCTTCCACGCCTGCCGGGATACCGAGATCGTCCTTGCCACCTTGGGCAATGATGCCGGTATTTATGGCGCCTTTTCTCTCCTGCTGGACAATACGGGTAAATCTTCTTAAAACAATGTAGGGGCGAGCATTGCTCGTCCGCTTGTGCAACATTGCACTGCGGTAACGGACGGCCAATGGCCGCCCCTACATACGCAATTGCAAAAAATACCCCCGGCCGATTGGCCGGGGGTTATCTGTTATAATCTTAAATTACAGCAGGGTGGAGAAGTGCTTGATGGTGCGGACCATCTGAGAAACGTAGGAGTTCTCGTTGTCGTACCAGGAAACGACCTGAACCTGAGTCATGCCGCCGGGCAGCTTGTTGACCATGGTCTGAGTAGCATCGAACAGAGAACCGAAGGTCATGCCGATGATGTCGGAGGAGACGATCTCGTCCTCGGTGTAGCCGTAGGACTCGGTCTGAGCAGCCTTCATGGCAGCGTTGATCTCAGCCACGGTGACTTCCTTAGCAACAACAGCGTTCAGCATGGTGGTGGAACCGGTGGGGGTGGGGATACGCTGTGCAGCGCCGATCAGCTTGCCGTTCAGCTCGGGGATAACCAGGCCGATAGCCTTAGCAGCACCGGTGGAGTTGGGAACGATGTTGATAGCGCCAGCACGGCTACGACGCAGGTCGCCCTTTCTCTGGGGACCGTCCAGGATCATCTGATCGCCGGTGTAAGCGTGGATGGTGCACATAATGCCGGACTCGATGGGAGCCAGGTCGTTCAGAGCCTTAGCCATGGGAGCCAGGCAGTTGGTGGTGCAGGAAGCAGCGGAGATGATGTTGTCTTCCTTGGTCAGGGTGTTGTGGTTAACATTGTAAACGATGGTGGGCAGATCGTTGCCTGCGGGAGCAGAGATAACGACCTTCTTGGCGCCGGCGTCGATGTGAGCCTGTGCCTTAGCCTTGGAGGTGTAGAAGCCGGTGCACTCCAGCACAACATCTACATCCAGCTCGCCCCAGGGCAGCTCAGCGGCGTTAGCCTTAGCGTAAATGGTGATCTTCTTGCCGTCGACAACAATGTTGTCCTCGCCAGCCTCGACAGTATGTGCACCGAAGGGAGCAGCGTAAGCGCCCTGAGTGGAGTCATACTTCAGCAGGTGAGCCAGCATAGCGGGAGAGGTCAGGTCGTTGATAGCAACAACCTCGAAGCCCTCAGCGCCGAACATCTGACGGAAAGCCAGACGGCCGATACGACCAAAACCGTTAATAGCAACTTTTACAGACATGGTGATTTCCTCCGATTTCTTACTGCTTTACGCAGAAAATAGATTATTTTCGGGTCTATTGACCCTATGTGCTAACATTATACTATAAGTAATATCCCTTGTAAAGTGGTGAAATTGTAAAAATACCGCACTTTTTGCCACAAAGTTTTGACACAGAACACAAAAATGGGAGTTTTTAACTACTCCAAGGCGTGTTTGCAGGTTCCGGGACAGGTTCCGGGGGTGCGATGGATTCCCGGCAGGTATCATAGGCAAGGCAGTAGGTGGTTGACAGCACATCCTGATATCGCCAGACCAAAATGCCCTGAAGCAGGATCCCCAACACATAGAACAGGAAGAAGCCGGCATCGGCGGAGATGGGCAGAGAGATACCGATCATAGACAAAAGGGCATCACCGTAGCAGACCACCAGTGTCAGCGCCTGCAGCAAATAGAACCACCAGAAGTGCAGGTCGATCTTCAGGATCTGCAGGCTGTTTTTGTGAGTCAGTCGCAGGCTGTTCACAACAGATTGGGTGGCGCGCATTCCGTCCATCACCGCAAATTCCGCAAACCGCAGCCGGTAGAACAGAGGAATCGCCACTACCGCGAACACCGCACCGCACAGGATCAGCAGGGGGATCATATTGGCGGTTACCTGGTCGATCAGCGCCGGGGTCAGCAGCGCTTCCATTTGTTCCGGAGTGCCTGCCTCTGCAATGGGGGCAAATACCGCCATAAGGGGTTCTGCCCAGGGGGTCAGCATAAAGACGGTGGTGCAGATATAGATCAGAGAAAAGCCCAATGCGCAAAAGATGAATGCGTATAGCAGGCGGAAGCGGAACACGGCACCGAACCGGCGAAAGCCTTGCAGCAAGTGGGCAGGCTCAGCATTTTCGCTCCGCGCCCAGCGGAGGGCGGTGTACACGAGACCGATCTGCCAGAAGGGCAGTGCCAGCATCACAATCAGCTCCAGAACCGATTGGGCGGTTTCCAGCAGAGATCTTAGACCCAATCCGCCCAATCCGCCGGTGTCGGCGATCTGCAGGCTGAACAGATAATTGATAAAGGTCATCAGCAATGTAGCGCCCAAAGATACGGCAGTGTGCAGCAGCACCAGTTTTTTGGGATCGTATCGGGTCTGCGCCAGCAGTGTTTTTGCCTGGGAGCGCAGAGAGGGAATATGCAGGGTAACCATAGAAACACCTCCTGTATCTTTTATAGTTATACGCGAAAACTTCCCCAATAGCAAATGAAATTTTTGTGACGGTAGCATTTTGCGGTAAATTATGATAAAATGCGAATCGTAGGGGCGATTCACGAATCGCCCGATGAGTTTTCAATTTGTGGGTGGGTCAATGGACTATTCAGCTTGTAAATTATGTCCCCGGCAGTGCGGGGTGGACAGGACTTCCGGTAAGACCGGTTTTTGCGGCTGTCCGGATACGGCGTTGGTTGCCAAGGCGATGCTCCATATGTGGGAGGAGCCGGCACTGGCAGGAGAAGGCGGCAGCGGCGCTATCTTTTTTGGCGGCTGTACTTTGGGCTGCGTTTACTGCCAGAACCGGGCAATCTCCGCAGCGCCTACGGGAAAACCCGTGGATGCGGCACAGCTGCGGGCGGTGATGGAGCAGCTGGTGGACCGGGGAGCGGAGAACATCGATCTTGTCACCCCCACCCAGTTTTTGCCCACCGTGATCCCTGCCCTCACTCCCAAGCTGCCGGTGCCGGTGGTGTACAATTGCGGCGGCTATGAGCGGACAGAAACCGTTGCCGCATTGGACGGCTTGGTGGATATCTACCTGCCGGATATGAAGTATGCCGACAATGCTTTGGCAGAGACCCTTTCCGGCGCGCCGGACTATTTTTTTGTGGCGACCGAGGCGATCCGTGCAATGGCGGAGCAGACAGGACCGGTACAGTGGCAGGGGGACAAGGTAGTAAGGGGTGTGATCATCCGCCATCTGATCCTGCCGGGACAGGTGGAGAATTCTCTCAAGGTGCTGGATTGGATCGGCGAGACCTTCGCACCGGGACAGGTGCTGGTGAGCCTGATGCGCCAGTATACCCCCATGCCGGGACTGACCGCCCCCTTTGATCGGGCGGTGACGGAGGAGGAATACCAGGCGGTACTCAGCTGGATGTATTTGAACGGGTTGGAGGGATTTACCCAAGAGAGCACCGCCAGCGATACAGCGTACATTCCGCTGTGGTGAGGGGAGCAAAAAAGATACGATAGAGAATATAGAAAATCTCTGTGATATTGAGCGCGGATTGCCTCCGGCGGGTAACTTTCTTGTTCCGGCAAGAAAGTCACCAAAGAACCGGCCAAAGGGGTTCACGCGATCTCCCGATCGAGATGCCGTTCCCCTTTGGAAACCCCCAGGCTCCCGCTATTATACCGCGATGCACGGTAGTAGCTTTGTTGGGGGTGGTGGAATATATAAAACCACTTTGTTGTGGAGAACGGATTGCCTCCGACGGGAAACTTTCTGTTTACAGAACCTGTTGCCTGTGGTATGATAGGTGCAGTATAAAAATAAGGACGCAAGCATATGAACTACATCGTTTTGGATATGGAATGGAATCAGCCGTGGCCCGGCTCCCCCTCGGCAAAAAAGGTTCTGCCGGTGCAGATCCGGGGGGAAATCATTCAGATCGGCGCCGTCCGGGTGACGGAGGATCAGCAGGTGGCGGATGAATTCCAAGTGCTTATCAAACCCAAATATTACCGCCGGTTAAACCGCCGGGTCAGCAAGCTCACCGGCATTAAAGAATCCCAGTTGCGCTCTGACGGCGTGGCGATGGAAGAGGCAATGGCGCAGTTCCGTGCATGGTGCGGCGAGGATGTGATCTTCCTGACCTGGGGCTTTGATGACATCACCATCCTCCGGGAGAATCTCCGGCTGTACGGGCTGGAGGAGAATTGGGTCAGCCGGTGGTACAATGCCCAGATGATCTTCAATGCCCAGACCGACGGTTCCACCGCCCAAAAGGCGTTGAAGACCGCAATGGAGATCTTTGAGATCGAGGCGACCCGTCCGGCCCATGATGCTTTGGGTGATGCTTACCATACTGCGCTCATCTGCGCCAAGCTGGATCTGAAAAAGGGCACCCAGGAGTATGGCGCTGCGCTGAAAAGCCATGTGGACGGTTTCCACGGTGCGGAGCTTCCCGGCTGTATCAGCCGCAAGGTGTTCTATGATTATGCCGACAAGAAAGAGGCGCTGGGTGCCATGTCCGGTCCGGAAAACAAGTGTCCCACCTGCGGAAAGCAGATGACCGGCACCCGTTGGTTTGCCCAGCCGGGACGCAGATATATGGACCTTGCCGGCTGTCCGGATTGCGGAAAATTCCTCATTCGGGTGCGGCTGTCCGACCAGCCGGACGGTACCATCCGGGTCAGCCGTCTGACCTATGAAGCCACCTCGGAAGCGGCGGAAGCCTATGCCCGTCGGGCGGAAAAGGCAGATCCGGAGGTGCGCAGACCCTCCTCTTCCCAGCGTCGCCGCCGTCGCAGCAAGCTGCCGGAGAAAAAAGATTAAAAAAGCAGGTGTGTGACACACCTGCTTTTTATAGGTTATGCTTTCTTTTGGGAAAGGTAGTGATTCAGCGCGCCGCCGTAGAACACGATGGACAGGCAGAAGTACAGCCACAGCATCGAAAGCGCCACCGCATAAACAGAACCGTAAATGTTGGCATAACCGGAGAAATTGCGCACATACACAGAGTAAAGGTCGGAAAATACCAACCAGCCCACAGATGCCAGCACTGCGCCGGGCAGGGAGGCTTTGAAGGTGTTGCGTTTATTGGGCAGCGCCATAAACATAGCGGAAAACAGACCGGTCTGCAGCAAAAGCATCAGCAAAAACCGCCAATCCACAATGTCCCACAGAAATTGCAGCAAAGACAGATTTTGGGTGGGTAACCGCTGTAAAAGGGTGGTGCCGAACACATTGAGCACCAAAGTTGCCACCAGCATCAAAAGGAACAAAAAGGTGTAGAACATACTGACGGCGCGGGTGTAGAGATACCCCCGGCTTTCTTTTACTTCGTAGATGGCATTCAGACCGGTGAGCAGACCGTAGATGCCCCGGCTTGCCGACCACAGACCGGTCAGCGCCGATAACGATACCACGGTGCCGGAGGTGTTTTGGTAGGTGCTGCGGATCAGCCGCCGGGCAGAGGGCATCAGCGCATCGGGCAGGAATCCTTCCAAAAGGTCAGTCAGGGTCTCCACCTGCAGACCGGTGTAGCGCAAAAGCGCCAAAATCAGCACCAGCAGAGGAAAGATGGACAGCACGATGAAGTAGCCGGTACCGGCAGCGTGCACACTGATCTTCTGCTTGGACAGGTGGCGGATCACAGCATAAAGCCTGTCGAGGAGGCTCTCTTTGGATTGTTGATTCATAGAACACCTCCCGGATTGGAAATGCAAAATGCGAAATGATTTTGTAGGGGCGATTCATAAATCGCCCGCTGACAGCGTTTCCCAAGAGAGCGCTAAGAGGGAGTCCGGATAGCGCAAAAGGGTGTGTTTGAAACACACCCTTTTGTATTATTCTGCGGAGATTAAATAATAATATACAGGCTGACCGCCGGAAAGCAGATTTACATCCGCATCCGGGCAAATCTCACTGAAGATATCAGCAGCGTGCTGCGCCTGCTCGGCATCGATATCAGCACCGTAGTAGACGGTGATATACTCTCTGCCGTCCTCGCTGACCTTTTGCGCCAGCGCCTTCAGCAGTACATCGATATCCTTGTCGGTACCGAACAGAGCACTGCCGTAGATGGCAAGATAGTCGCCCTCGTGGATATCATGACCGTCAAAATCGGAATTCCGGGCGGCATAGGTGATCTGCATGGTGTCCACCGTGTCCAGCGCCTCGGTCAGGGCTTCGGTGTTCTCCTCCACCGCACCGTCGGGGTTGAAGCTAAGCATAGCGGTGATGCCCTGGGGAACGGTTTTGCTGGGAATGACCACCACATTCTTGGGGGTCAGCGCATCCACCTGCTGGGCAGCCATAATGATGTTTTTGTTATTGGGCAGTACGAAAACGGTCTCGGCAGGTACGGTGTTCACAACCTCCAGAATGTCCTGTGTGCTGGGGTTCATGGTCTGACCGCCGGAGATGATGCCGTCCACGCCCAGATCCCGGAACACATCGGCAAGACCGTCACCGGCGCAGACGGATACCACGCCCAAAGGCTTGGTAGGTTCGGCGATCTTGGGAGCAGCTTCCTGCTCGTTCATCACCTTTTCGGTGTGCTGCAGGCGCATATTTTCGATCTTTACAGTGACCAAAGAGCCGTAATCAATGGCTTCGTGGAGGGCTTTGCCGGGGTCATTGGTGTGGACATGGACCTTGATGATCTCATCGTCGTCCACCAGCACCAGGCTGTCGCCCAGACTGCTCAGGAAATCACGGAGCTTTTCCGGATCGTTCTTGTTTTCCCGGGAGATGATGAACTCGGTGCAGTAGGTAAAGGTGATGTCCTCGGTGTTGAAGTCGGAGAAAGTAGCCTCGTCGGCAGTATCTGCAGTGCCGCCTTCGGGGGCGGCGATCTCCTCACCCCGCAGGGCGCTGAGCATTGCCTCCAGCGCTACCACCCAGCCCTTGCCGCCGGCGTCCACCACACCTGCCTTTTTCAGCACAGGGTTCTGGTTGACGGTGTTTGCAAGGGCGATCTTAGCCTCTTCCAGCGCGGCTTCGTGGACAGCTTCAAAGCAGTTGTCCTTCTTTGCTGTCTTGACTGCCTTGGCGGCAGCCAGTCTTGCGACGGTCAAAATGGTGCCCTCGGCAGGCTTCATAACTGCCTTGTAAGCAGCATCCACACCCTCTTGCAGGGCGCTTGCCCACAGCAAACCGTTGCAGCTTTCAGCACCTTTCAGTTTCCGGGAGATGCCCCGCATCAGCAGGGACAGAATCACACCGGAGTTACCCCGGGCGCCCCGGAGCATAGCGGATGCGGCAATGGCAGCAGCCTGCTCAACGGACACTTCGCCCGCTTTCTTCAGCTCTGCCGCAGCGGCATTGATGGTCATGGACATATTGGTGCCGGTGTCGCCGTCGGGCACAGGGAACACGTTCAGCTCGTTGAGCTTTTGTTTGTTGATCTCAATAGAGGCGGCAGCACTGAGGATCAGTCTGCGGAGATCGCCACCGTTTATTGTCTGTATCAATGGTCGTTACCTCTCTTATCCAATGGTAATGGCGTCGATATACACATTCACGGCCTTCACTTCCGTGCCGGTGGTGCTGGTGACCATATAGCGCACCTCGTCGATGATGGCTTTGCCCACAGCGTTCAGGTTCACACCGTCACCCACCATAATGTGCAGGTCGATGGAGATGGTGTCATCGTCATTAAACTCCACCTTCACACCCTTGCCCATAGACTCCCGGCGCAGCAGATGGTACACGCCGTCGGAAACGGAACGGGCCACCATACCCTTGACGCTCAGGCAGTTGACAGCGGCGGTGCCGGCGATGTCAGTATACACATTGGTGCTGACGATCACAGAACCGTTTTCATTCTCTTGACGAATCATAAAGTTACCTCCTAATTGTTAAACGATGCTTTCCTCCCAGCAGGCGGGGGCGGTCAGACCCATCATCTTTACTACAGTGGGTGCCACATTGGCAAGACCAAAGCTGCCGTCCTTGACGGTCCAGTTGGTGTCCTTGTCGTAAATAATGAAGGGAACGGGATTGAGTGAATGGGCAGTACGGACAGAGGTCTTGCCCTTCTTGGTTTCGGTCATTTGGTCGGCATTGCCGTGGTCGGCGGTGATGAGCACGGTGTAGCCGTACTTGTCAGCGGCATCGAGAATTGCCTTCAAACCGTTATCCACGCATTCCATGGCGTACACCACTGCGTCCATCACGCCGGTGTGACCAACCATGTCGCCGTTGGGGTAGTTGCAGCGCAGGAACTGGAATTTGCCGGAAGCCATGGCTTCTACCATCTTCTCGGTAATCTCCTTGGACTTCATGGCAGGTGCCTGCTCGAAGGGGATCACATCGGAGGGGATCTCCACATAGGTCTCCAGTGCCTCGGACACCTTGCCGGAGCGGTTGCCGTTCCAGAAATAGGTCACATGACCGTATTTTTGGGTCTCGGAGCAGGCAAATTCGTTGATGCCGGCGGCAACCATCACCTCGGTGAGGGTGTTCTGAATGACGGGGGGCTGGACAAGGTAGTGTTCGGGGATGTTCAGGTCGCCGTCGTACTGGAGCATACCGGCAAACTTCACACCGGTGTAGTTGCCCCGGTCAAATTTATCAAAGTCCTTGCGGTCGAAGGCGAGGGAAATTTCCTGCGCCCGGTCGCCACGGAAGTTAAACAGCACAACGCTGTCGCCGTTGGCAATTTTGGCAACGGGTTCGCCGTTTCTTGCAATCACGAAGGCAGGCAGGTCCTGGTCGATGACACCGGTCTCTGCCCGGTAGGTTTCAATGGCTTCAGCGGCAGAAGCAAACTGACGGCCGATGCCCTGCACATGGGTCTTCCAGCCGTTTTCCACCATTGCCCAGTTGGCCTCGTACCGGTCCATGGTCACCTGCATACGACCGCCGCCGGAGGCGATGGCGTAATCGCAGCCGTCGGTGTTCAGGGTTTTCAGCACATCCTCCAGCATAGCTACATACTCCGGTGCGGAGGTGGCGGGCACATCACGGCCGTGCAGCAGAATGTGGCAGTAGGCCTTCTTCACGCCGGCAGCGTGGGCAGCCTTCAGTAGGGCAATGAGATGATGGATGTTGGAGTGGACATTGCCGTCGGACAAAAGGCCGATAAAGTGCATTGCCTTGCCTGCCTTGGCATTGTCTACCAGGTCCACCCAGGTTTCGGAAGCGAAGAGCTTACCGTTTTCAATGCTCTCACCCACCAACTTAGCGCCCTGAGAATATACCTGACCGCAGCCGAGGGCATTGTGACCGACCTCGGAGTTGCCCATATCTTCATCAGAGGGCAGACCGACGGCGGTGCCGTGGGCTTTCAGGTATGTATGGGGGCAGGTAGCAAGCAGATTGTCAAGGGTAGGGGTCTTGGCAACTACAACAGCATCGCCGCTGCCGCCGTCACCTTTGCCTACGCCGTCCATAATGACCAATACAATGGGTTTATCCATAAAAGAAATCCTCCAGATTCTATATGTTCAGATTTTTTGCATTCTATAAGCTATACTATTTTACATCATTTTAGTCAAATTTACAACCTGTTTTTGAAAATTACTGTGCAGACAGAAAAAATTAGTGAAATCTAACGAAAAATTTCGAAAAAAGCCGTTCAGGTTTTCTTGACGGACAGGGAAAAATGTGCTACTATAACCACGCGCAAAATGGCAGCAGGTTTGTTTTGTGTCCAAATGTAGGGGCGAGCATTGCTCGTTCGCTTGTAAAACGAATGGCTGCGGAACGGACGACCAATGGTTGCCTCTGCGATTAAATATGCCGTTGTGGTGGAATAGGTAGACACAAGGGACTTAAAATCCCTCGGAGTAAAATCCGTACCGGTTCGATTCCGGTCAGCGGCACCAAAAACAGGGATACCCCGTTGGGGTGTCCCTGTTTTTGATTGTAGCACCGGAATCGAACCTATCTAAATGCGGCGCGGATGGGCGCCGTCGCCGAGGGCTTGGCCGAGGCGAACCTTAATTGTGCTCCTATGGAGCAAAATGGAAATCGATTCCGGGGAGCGAGGCGACCGCCGCCGGTGGCGGGAGGAGGGAGCCGAGCGAGTGGCCGCGGTCGACGAGGGACGAAGGTGCACCGACACCGAGGACAATCGTCGGGCACCGCAACAGGGGAGCGAGGCGACCGCCGCCGGGGGCGGAGTCAAGGGAGGCGCGCGAGTGGCCGGGGTCGATAGCTGACGAAGCTGCATCAACAGCAAGGAAGATATCGGGCACCGCAACAGGACAGCGGCACCGGCAACAGGCACACCCCTTCCGGGGTGTGCCTGTTGCTTAAACAGAAGAAAGGTGAAAAAGCATCCCCCCCGGGGGGTTACATAATAGAAAAACAGGTGCTATAATAACAAAATGTTACTACGATTGACAGAAAGCAGAGTCTTTATGAACAGTATGGAAAAGCTGAAAAAGAACAGAAGAAGAAACACCGCCATCATCATCGTTATGCTGGCGGCGGTGATCGTTGTGGGGATTGGCTGTTTGTTTGTCGGCTCGTCCAATATGTCCTTTGCCGATGCGCTGGATGCGCTGCTGGGGGGCGGTAACGATGCCCAAAGCCGTATTATTTGGAAGATCCGTGTACCCAGAGTGTTGGCAGCGATCATTGCCGGCGCCGGCCTGTCTGTTGCCGGACTTGTGATGCAGACCACATTGAACAATTCCATGGCATCCCCCTCCACCTTGGGCGTTTCCAATGCGGCAGTGTTCGGCGCAAACCTTTCTATCATCGCCTTTGCCGGCGGCTTCCTGTCCACCGGCAACAATTTGAGCAGCTTCGATGTGGGCGCAAATCCCTATGCCACATCTGTGCTGGCATTTGCGTTTTCCACCCTTTCCGTGCTGCTGATTCTGGGGCTTTGCACCCTGCGTTCCTTCTCTGCCAATGTGGTGGTGCTGGCAGGTATCGCCATCGGGTCTGTGTGGACGGCGGCGACTACTATTTTACAGTTTTATGCCACCGATGTGGGTCTGTCTGCCGCCGTTGTTTGGAGCTTTGGCGACTTAGGTCGTGCCACCTACCGCACCGATGCCATTATGGCGGTGACCGTGCTGGCAGGCAGCGTATACTTCCTGCTGATGGCATGGAAGTACAATGCCCTTTTAAGCGGCGAAGCCACCGCCAAGACCATGGGTATCCATGTGGAGCGGCTGCGCTTCGTGACTATGCTGCTGGCATCGGTCATCACCGCTGTCTGCGTGTCCTTCTTGGGTATTATCGGCTTTGTGGGCATCATCTGCCCCCATGTGACCAAAAAACTGCTGGGACAAGACCATCGGGTCACCATTCCCGTCAGCATTTTAAGCGGCAGTTTGCTTCTGCTGCTGGCAGACACCCTCTCCCGGAGTCTGGGTAGCGGTTCTGCCCTGCCCGTGGGCGCCATCACATCCCTGCTGGGCGCTCCTTTCTTCATTGCAATCATCTTTAGCAGAAAGGAGAACCACGGATGCTGAAAGTAAGTGATTTATATTTCCGTTACAGTAAACACGGAAAACCCGTGCTGGGCGGTGCAACTTTGGAACTGGCGCAGGGAGAAGTGGGTATCCTGCTGGGCAAAAACGGTTCCGGTAAAACCACCCTGTTCAAAAATATTTTGGGCATCGAAAAGCCCCAGGGCGGAGCAATCACCTTTGACGGCGCAGATCTGCAGAAGTTGTCCCGGCGGGAGCGGGCAAGGTGCATTGCCTATGTACCCCAGCACATTCATTTCGGCGATCTGACGGTGTTTGACTCCGTGCTGATGGGCAGAGTGTCCTATTTCGGTATGAAGGCAGGACAGGAAGACTATGACGCTGTGGAAAAAATTTTGACGGATATGCAGCTTTCGGAATTTGCAAACCGCAGCGCCGAGGCATTATCCGGCGGCGAAAAGCAGAAGATCGCCATTGCCCGGGCGATGGCGCAGGGGCCGAAGCTGATGATCTTCGATGAACCTACCGGCAATCTGGACATCGCCAACGAGCATCTGATCATCCGGGAAGCCAAACGCCTTGCCAAAGAGAAAAATATCAGCATTTTGTCCTCTTTGCACGATCTGAATCAGGCTTTGCTGCTGGGTGATAAATTCTTCTTCCTGCAAGACGGCATTGTCAAATATGCCGGCGGAAAAGAAATTTTTACCGAAGCGGTGATCCGGGAAGTGTTTGATGTGGATGCCCGGATCCTGCAGGTGGACGGACAGCCTGTGATCTTAACAAATTTCTGATTTTCGCAAAAAAACAACCCCCCGGGGGGCTTCCCCCGGGGAAATTTTGTTGCTAAGATAGGGACAAACAAACAGAAAGGACGACCCGATATGAAAAAAATCGCTGCATTGCTGTTGGCTGTGAGTCTTCTGATGAGCTTTGCTGCCTGTACACCGAAGGATGCCGGGAATCCCAGCGAAGGCACAGAGCAGATCACCGTTACCGATATGATCGGCAGACAGGTGACCGTCACCCCCGGCAGTTACAAGAAGGTGGTCTGCGTAGGCGCAGGCGCACTGAGAATGTACTGCTATGTGGGGGATGTGGCGCTCCTTGCCGGTGTGGAAGACATCGACAATACCACCGCCGCCGGGCGTCCTGCCATGTTCGACTCTGTTGCGCGACCCTATGTTTTGGCATTCGGCGATACCTTCAATAAGCTGCCCTCCTGCGGTGTGGGCGGTCCTATGGCACAGGCGGCAGAGGCGGAAAAGATCCTCTCCTGCGGCGCGGATATCGTCATTTCCGAGTTTGAGGATGTGGAAAAATCCGATGCCCTGCAGCAACAACTGGGTGTGCCGGTCATTACCTTGAGCGCCGGCAGTAAGGGTGTTTTTGACGAGAAATTTGCCGATTCTATGAACCTGCTGGGCAAGATCTTTGCCAAGGAAGAGAAAGCGGCAAAGCTTGTAAAGTTTGTTGCCGATGAAAAGGCTGCCATTGAAGCCAAGGTTGCCGATATTCCCGATGCAGACAAGCCCGGTGTGTACATCTGCGGTCTTGGCAACTGGGGTACCACCAACCATCTGATGACCGCTGAAAACTATATCTGCCTGCAGGTTGCGGGAGTCAAGAATGTGGTCAGCGGATTGGGCATTGAAGGGATCGGTCCCATCGAGGCAGAGAAGTTCGTAGAGCTGGGCGAAAAGATGGATATCATCATTATGGATGCCGCCGCCGTAAAGAACATCAAGCCCCTGTACGCGGAAGACAAGACCATGTTCGATACCTGCAAGGCTTGGCAAAACGGTGAAGTGTATCTGGAAATGGCTTACAACGCCTACTACACCAACTACGAGATCGCATTGATCAACACCTGGTTCATTGCCAAGACCGTCTATCCCGAAGTCTTTAAGGATGTGGATCTGACAGCCAAGACCAACGAGGTGACCAAGGCATTTTTGGGTGCGGAGCTGGCAAGCGAAATTTTTGCCTGCCCCGGCAGCTTCGGCGGCTACGGCAAGATTGACACCAAGACATTCTTTAACTGATGCTTGCGGAAAAAGCCTCCACCAGGAGGCTTTTTCTTGCAAGATAGGCATAATTATGGTATGCTAAAGAAAACCAAGCGGAGGATGACACATGGAGAAAAAGGATATCATCGAATTTTTTGACCGCTGCGCTTCTACATGGGATGCGGAAATGGTCAAAAGCGATGTGATTATCGGAAAAATTTTGGATAATGCAGAAGTCGGCGCGGGTATGGACATTCTGGATGTTGCCTGCGGTACCGGTGTGATGTTTGATTATTATTTGCAGCGGGATGCCGCATCGGTGACCGGTATCGATATTGCCCCGGAGATGGCGAAGATCGCGACGGAAAAGTATGCCGGTGAAGCCAAAGTGCAGGTCATCTGCGGGGATGTGGAAGAATTCTCCTTTGACCGCAAGTTTGACCGGATCGTGGTGTACAATGCCTTTCCCCATTTTCCCTATCCCAAGCGGCTTGTGAAAATTCTTGCCGGTCTTCTCAAAGAGGACGGACGGCTCACCGTTGCCCACGGGATGAGCCGGGAGGCCATTGACGGGCACCACAGCGGCGCCGCCAGCAAGGTCAGCAATGGCTTAATGGAGGCAGACAGCCTGAAGCGGATCTTCGATGCCCATTTTCAGGTGGAGGCGGTGATCTCCAACGATTATATGTACCAAGTCAGCGGCGTCAAGCGGGATGTGTTGGCCCACGCCCACTGCGGCAGTGTCCACAGCCACGGCGGTCTGACCCACAGCCATACCCACGGGGATGAAATCCACGACCATTTGCCCAAGGAAAACGCAACGCCGATGGAGGAGCTGCTGGCGATGATGAAGTATCTGGTCAGCCACAACGATGCCCACGCACAAGAGGTGGCAGATCTGGCGCGGGAGCTGATGGTGGCGGGCAAGGATGTGGCCTACGATGAGATCATGGATGCAGTTTCCGATTTTGATATGGCCAATGCCAAGCTGGCAGCGGTGCTAAGCAAGCTGACAGCAGAGGATGTTTGAGTAAAAATGCGTTGATTTTTGAGGGCAGTATCTGTAGTTAAGTCGAACCCAAAATTCTTTTGCCGGTGTTTTCAGTCGTGACAGCTTGCCTACAGCGGTATTCGCAGAGGTGCGATTTTCTGGGAAGTGCCGACAATAAAATAATATATGTTCAACCTGGATTGAAAAAATGAAAGTCCAGTTATTTCCGACTTGCTTTTCCTGACCGGTTCTGTTACAATAAAAATAACTTACAAGAAAAGGAAGGGAAATCAAATGAAGCGTTATTTGGCTTTGATTTTGGCACTGTGTTTGCTGCTGCTGTGCGGCTGCAACAGAGGGGATGATGACTATACACCGTTGGGTTCCTCCGGGGCAACCGAAAACACCCAGCAGGATGCAACCGACAACAACCAAGTGACTGAGGAGACCAAGAAGAAAGAGGTGCTTTACCGGCATCCTCTCACCGGCGCACCTCTGGAGCAGCCCTGGAACGGTCAGCTGACCGCTGTTATGGTGAACAATCTGAAAAAGGCAATGCCTCAGCACGGCATCAGCCAGGCAGACATTTTCTATGAGATCGAGGTAGAGGGTGATATTACCCGTTGCCTGGCAGTTTTCTCTGACTTGACCAAGGTGGGCACCATCGGTCCTGTGCGCAGCGCCCGGACGGTGTTTAATAGCGTGGCAGTGTCTTATGATGCACCGCTGGTCCACTGTGGCGGCAGTCCCGGACTGGCACTGGCCGGTCGGTACGGCGCTTCTACGGATACCATTGCCAACTGGCAGCACATTGACCAAGGAAGCAACGGTGCATATTTCTTCCGTGACAACGAACGCTACAACAACGGTTATGCTTGGGAGCACACCCTGTTCACCACCGGTGAGCAGCTGCAGAAGGCGATGGAAGCAAAGGGCTATCATACTCCCGATGAGAAGACCTACGGTCTGCAGTTTACTGAGGATGTGACCTTGAGCGGACAGGCAGCAACGGAAATCGCCATCAAGTTCAAGGCGGGCAAGACCACCACTTTGAAATACGATGCGGAAACCAAGACCTATAAGCTGTTTATGCACGGCACAGAACATATCGACGGCAATACCGGCAAGCCGGTGGCATTCAAGAATGTGATTGCCATTTACGCCGAGCAGTGGTATCACTCCAACGGCATGCACAAGTTCTATGAGTCCATCGGCAGCGGCGAAGGCTATGCCGCCATCAACGGTCAGATCGTTCCCATCAAGTGGAACCGGGACGGTCTGCGCACCCACTACACTTACACATTGACAGACGGCACACCCCTGACGCTGGATGTGGGTAGTACATTTGTTGCACTGGTGGGTATCAAGAATCCCATCGCTTACAAATAAGAAAATCAACAAAAAGAGCGTGTCGCAAAGACACGCTCTTTTTATTGGACTCTGTGATTATTGTTGCATACGGAAAACAGCCATACCGGGTGCTTCCGGTGCGATCCTGCTTACCTGATACAGCGCCTGCGCTGCTTCACCACGGGTCAAGGGTGCGTTGGCATTGAGAATGACACCGTTTTCTGCCATCACCGTCAGACTTGCCATCGCCCAGGAGGGAATATCCTCCTGCTGGGCTGCGGTCTGCTGGGCTTGCAGGGTGTCGGTGGTGACAGCCAGATCCAACGCATTTTGCAGCATTACCGCCGCCTCTGCACCGGTGATGGGATCAGACAGAGGGGCATCGGTCTGCCAATGAGCGGTCAGACCGCTGCGCTGGGCAGCTGCCAGATAGGGTTTCAGCCACTGGGGGGTGGTGACGGGCAGCTGCGCGGATTCGGCATTGTCGGTGGGGATATCCAGAACCTGCACCACCATAGCAAGGAACTCGGCTTTGCTGAAGGTCTTGTCTGGATAGAAGCAGGCATTGCCGCCTACCTGTTCACCTACAAACAGACCGGTGTTTTTCATCCATTCTGCAGCAAAGCGACAGCTGTGACCCACAGTGTCGGTATATTGCCGGGCATCGGTGGGCTTGAGGATCTGCACAGTCACCGTTGCCACACGGGATACATTGCCGGCAGGGTCGGCAGCGGTGTAGGTGAAGGAATCCACACCCACTTTGTTCTTTTTGGGGGTGTAGGTGAAGGTGCCGTCCTGTCGTACCTCCACAGTGCCCCGCTTGGGTCCCCGGACAACGGTAAAGGTCAGCGCCTGCCCTTCCGGGTCACTTGCTTTCAGTGTGCCGTCGACCGGCAGGTTTTTGTAAGTTTCAATGGACAGATCCTGCGCCACCGGCGCTTTGTCTTCCTTGCCCCGGATGCCGATGGTCATAGTGGCATTCTTTTCCACCCGGTTTTCATAGATGGGCAGATAGCTGATGACCGCTTGGGCATCGGCTTGGGTGCGCAGGGGATGGAAGGTCATTTTTTCAATCTGCTGGGCGGTGAGAATGTCGCCGGTGCGGAGCACCCGGTTGCCCAACAGAACTGTGCCGGCAGCCGGATCGGGCAGACGGGTGATGCAGATACCGGCAAGGGGTTCGGCGGAAAATTCCTCTCCGGTAAAGCAGTAAACGGTGTCGCAATCCACTTGTGTGGCGGCTGCGCCGATGTTCAGTCCCAGCAGACAGCAGACCGCCAGAATAAGGCTGATAAGACGAATGCGTATCATAGAAAAACCTCCTGTTTTTGTGTTCGCAGGTAGTGTTTGCCATGATGCGAAAAATATACCGAAAAAATAAGACCGCAGCAATCGCTGCGGTCGGGTAGCGCGTTAAGAATGTGGATTGTTTGCGGCGGAACCAAAGAATCAAGGTATGCTTGCCCCGGAAAGCCTTGCGATTGAAAGATTCGCACCCCGTCCTACATATTTACGGAACTGTCAAAACCCTTCCTGCCGGCGCTGTTTGCGCAAGGCTTTCCGCTTGGCGGCGGCATCCCATTCTGCCTGTTGCTCCGGTGTTTCTAAGGTAAGACCCGGCACTTCGATGGGTTTTCCGTCAGAGTTGATGGCAACCATATCGATATAGGCTCTGTTGATCATCTTTCGGGCGCCGTTCAGAGATTCGGTGTAGGTGTCCACCCGGATTTCCATGGAGGATCTGCCCACATAGGTCACCTGCCCCTGCAGGACGATCATATCCCCCTCGTAGGCGGGTGCTTGAAACTGCAGATTGTCAATGGCGGCGGTGGTGACGATGGCACCGCTGTGGCGGATGGCGACGATGCCTGCCAGCTCATCGATCCAGTAAAGGAGCTGTCCGCCAAAAAGTCTGCCGTAGTGGTTGATGTGGGTGGGGCGGATGAGATATTGCTGTTCGGTGATGGAATCGGACACTTTTTTGATTTCTCGCATGGCTTTGTTTCCTTTTTCCTTTATTTATGCCCATCATATCAGAAAAAACGGCGCTTGGCAACAAAAAAACAGGGAGTTTTCACTCCCTGTTTTTCAATTAACCGTAAAGTTCAGCCAGTTTCAGCACTTCTGCGGCGGTTTTGACACCGTCGGAGGCGGAAACCTCGCTCAGAGATGCGGCAGCCGCGCAGGCACCGATCTTCAGAGCCTCAGGCATAGACAGCTTCTTTTCGGCAGAGTACAGAATACCTGCGCAGAAAGCATCGCCGGCGCCCACAGTACCCTTGATGTAGCCCTTGGGCAGGGTCAAACTGGGAACTTCGTAGTATGTACCGTTCTCATCGATACCGCAACCAACCTCGGGACAGTGGATGACTGCCCAAGTGGAAACACCCATTTCCTTCATCTTCTGCAGGGCAAGGGGCATATTCTCGGTGTGAAGCTTGCCGTCCTCATCACGAAGCAGAACACCGGTGGTCTGCTGGGCTTCCAGCTCGTTGATGACACAGTAGTCGGTGTACTTCAGGGCCGGGGGCACCAGCTTGCAGAACCGGTCGCTGGACTCGGAGACCACATCAATGGAGGTCTTCATGCCCTTAGATTGGGCTTTGTGCAGCAGGCGCGCCATCTTGGTACCGAACTCGGCATCCGGCTGGTCCAGATTGGGCAGCAGCAGGATATAGCCGATATGGAAGATGTTCACATCCAGGTTATCCCAGTCAATGTCGTCTTCGCCATAGTAGGCATTAGCGCCGGCATGCTGGAAGAAGGTGCGTTCCTTGGTCTGATTGTTGCTCATAACAGCCGTGAAGGAGGTACGACCGTCACGCTTGACCATGGACAGATCGATGTTGGGGTACTTACCCATCTCAGCAAGGACGAAATCGCCCTCGGCATCGTGACCGGCAAAGCCGGAAGCCACCAGATGCATCTCGGGGTCCAGACGGGCAAGGTCTGTGATGGTGTTACACACAGAACCGCCGGTGGAATTGGTGATGCCCTCGGTGATGTGGGTCAGTTCATTCTGCTTGGGCCAGGTAGCAATGGGATAGGTGATATCCACAATGATATTGCCCGCACAGCAAATACCTTTTCTCATAAGTACGACCTCTTAATACTCGTTGCACAGCAGGTGCAGGGGTGCTTCGTCCTCGATGATCTCGGGGAAACGGCCGGCGGGACCATAGAAGCAGTTGTCGTTGGCGTCGTCGTTGCACATGGAAACCTCACGAACCAGGACAGTGCCCTTGCCCTCTTCCCCCCAGAATCTGTGGTACAGACCGCGGGTCAGGGTGACTTCAACAAGATCGGTCTGTTCCTGATTACCATCCGTAACGGCAACCAGAAAATGGCAGACAAGTATCCCAAGGTCTATGCCGAAAAGCTGATGATCGTTCGCGAGAAGCAGATCACCCCCATGCACTTCCACTGGAACAAGATGGAAGACATCATCAATGCCGGCGGCGGCAACCTGATTATCAAGCTGTAAAACTCCACCCCCGACGGGAAGCTGGCTGACACCGATGTGGTTGTTTCCATGGACGGCGTACAGCACACCTTCCCCGCCGGCACAGAAATCCGTCTGGAGCCCGGTCAAAGCGTCACCCTGACGCCCTATCTGTTCCACAGATTCTGGGGCGAAGAGGGAAAGGGCACTGTCATCGTGCGGGAGGTTTCCATGTGCAACGACGACGCCAACGACAACTGCTTCTATGATCCTGCCGGTCGCTTCCCCGTGATCGAGGAGGACGAAGCACCCCTGCACCTGCTGTGCAACGAATATCCCGCATAAGG
>JAZRLE010000097.1:0-9728 GCA_045646665.1 Faecousia sp.
CCGACTTCAAGCTAAAGGATGGAACAACTATCGAAAGCGGCGAATACAGCTACACCCTCAGAAACCTTATGGAGACCATCAATTCCAATGTATCCTCCTTTACCCAGGAGCAGCTGAGCGCTCTTAAAGCTATGTGCAAAAAACACAGCGGCGCAATGAAAGATTGGAATATCGGCAATATTCTGAACTAAACCATAAGAATACGCCCCCGGTTCAAAAAACCGGGGGCGTAATAATTATTTTGTGATGGCCCGGATCAAATAGCCGACGATCATGCCGCTTATGTTTAAAATGATGTCATCCACATCAAAACTGCCTAACAATGTAAACAGCTGAACCAGTTCAATCACGAGAATCGAAAGCAGAGCTGTTAACATGAAAACAAAAAAGTTTTTTTGTTTTTTCCATAGTCTTGGTAACAGATAGCCGAAGGGAATAAATAGCAGAACGTTGCCTAAAAGATTGATCAGACAGTGGGTAAATACTGCATCGTTGCTTCGGTGTATTACTACACGCAGGTAGTTTTTGATGGTGTAAAGTGGCGTAAGATTGACATTTTGTCGCAGCAGTTCTTCGTAACCTAAGCCGTCATCCCAGCCGAAGGAGCGGCCAAACAAAAGCCACAGCATAACACCGCAGTAGATCAAAAACAAAAGACGCAGGAATGGCTGCTGAGCTGAATGTTTTTTCATCGCATGCCCTTTCTGCCTTTGGACGGAGTTTTTTGGGTTGCTTTAGGAGGAGGCGCATGTCGTCCCTGTCGAGGAGGTACGGCTCTGATCAGACACTTTGGACCGGAACCGATCAAATCCTCTCTGTGAGCCTTCAGGAGCGCCTCACGCACAAGATAATAGTTCTTGGGATTGCGATATTGAATCAGCGCTCGCTGCATAGCCTTTTCGTGGGGATCGGTGGGCACATAGACCTTCTCCATAGTCCGGGGGTCCAGACCTGTGTAGTACATCACGGAAGAAAGGGTAGAGGGGGTGGGGTAAAAATCCTGCACCTGCTCCGGATTGTAGCCCATATCCCGGATATACTCCGCCAGTTCCACCGCTTCTTTCATAGTGGAACCGGGGTGGCTGGACATCAGGTAGGGCACCAAAAACTGGTTCATACCGTACTGCTTGTTGAGGGCATAATACTTCTCCACAAACCGGTTATACACCGCGTTTTTCGGCTTGCCCATCCGCGTAAGCACCGCGTCCGACACATGCTCCGGCGCCACCTTCAGCTGCCCGGAGATGTGGAACTGCACCAGCTCCTTAAAGAAGGTGTCCTTTTTATCTGCCAGCAGATAGTCAAACCGGATACCGCTGCGGACGAAGACCCGTTTCACACCGGGAGTTTTCCGCAGTTTCCGCAGCAATGCCACATAATCGGAGTGATCTGCCCGCATATTCTTGCAGGGCGTGGGGTACAGGCATTGCCGTCCGCCGCAGGCGCCTTTGCTCAGCTGCTTTTCACAGGCGGGGTGGCGGAAGTTGGCGGTAGGACCGCCCACATCGTGAATATACCCCTTAAAATCCTTATCCTTTACCATCAGCTCCGCCTCGGAAAGGATGGATTCGTGACTTCGGGTCTGAATGATCCGCCCTTGGTGGAAGGTCAGCGCGCAGAAGGAGCAGGCGCCGAAACAGCCACGGTTGCTCACAAGGCAGAATTTCACCTCTTCAATCGCCGGCACGCCACCCAGTTTTTCATAACTGGGATGGTAGGTTCGGCAGTAGGGCAGAGCGTAGACCGCGTCCATTTCCTCGGTGGTCAGGGGCTTTTGGGGCGGATTCTGCACCACATAGCCTTTGCCGTAAGGCTCTGCCAGCCGCTTGGCGGTGAAGGGGTCGCAGTTGCCATATTGGATGCGGAAGCTCTCGGCATACTCCCGCTTGTTGGCTTTTAATTTCTCATAGGACGGCAAAATGATGGTGGGCAGGCTATCGTCCAGCGCATCGGTTTTAAATACAGTGCCGTCGATGTAAGTAATATCGGCTACATCCATGCCGGAATTGAGGGCATCGGCGATCTCCACGATGCTCCGTTCTCCCATGCCGTACATCAGAAGATCCGCTTGAGAATCCAGCAGGATCGAACGCTTCAGGCTCTCCGACCAGTAATCGTAATGCGCCAACCGCCGCAGACTTGCTTCAATGCCGCCGATGAGGATGGGTACATCCTTGTAGGTTTGGCGGATAAGATTGCTGTAGACGATCGTGGCATAATCCGGTCGTTTGCCCATCACACCGCCGGGGGTGAAGGCATCATTTTTCCGCTTGTGTTTGGTGACGGAATAGTGGTTCACCATAGAATCCATATTGCCGCCGGACACCAAAAAACCCAGACGGGGTCTGCCCAACGCGTCGATGGACTTGGGGTTTTTCCAGTCCGGCTGGGAGATGATACCCACCGAGTAGCCGGCATTTTCCAACACCCGGCTGATGATCGCGTGACCGAAAGAGGGGTGATCCACATAAGCGTCGGCGATGATATATACAAAATCGCACTGCTCCCAGCCCCGTGCGAGCATATCCTGTTTGGAGATTGGCAGAAAGTCCATAGAAACCTCCCGATAGCATTTTGTTTAGTATAACATCTTTTTTATCAGTTGTCATCGCAGAAAGCGGTATCCAGAGCATAGGTGCCATTGTATTTGACAAACACACGGGCTTTGCCACCGAAGAGATCAACCTCCCACTTGTTCCGGTTGACCTGCTTGCCGAACCGCACATAGCCGGACATACCGCCCACAGTGCCGTCACTTATGGTGGTGACCACCTTAACTTCGTGATGACCTGCGGGGATTTGGCAGTAGAAACGGAACGGACGGTTGTTTGCGGAAGTGCCGGCAAGGTTGTTGCCTACCTCAACACCGTCAAGATAGACCGTTGCTTTTCCGTAAAGCCGCTCAAATTCCAGATATGCATAGTCCTGGGTCAGATCGCTCCGGTTTACAAAGGTGCAAGTTTTGGCAGGCTCTGTGCGGCTGACGGATTCCCGTTTTGCCACATCCCGGTAATCGTCATCATAGTTTTCCAAATATGCTTCCCGGTAGAAGGTCTGCCGGTCTTCGCAGTGGAAGGGACTGTAAATGTAGACATTTTCCTGCTTGGGCGGAACGGTGTAAATGCCGTATTCCGTCTCAAAGGAACGGATATGGAAGTGGCGGTATTCTTCCGGTTTTTGCTCATATTCGGCATCCGTAGGATTGCCGTTGCCCACGCCCACGATATCGCCTGCGGTTATATGCAGAGCGACTCTGCGGTGATCGTCGGCGCACAGGATGCCATTTTCGTCCACGGCGGAAATCTCCACAATGCCGATATCCGCGTCGGTTTCACAGGGAAGAACCAGCGACTGGGTGATGGCGGCTGCTTTGCCTGCGGTGCGCAGAGTGTCAGTATAGGTTTTTCCGTCCTTGACACCGGTGACTTCCAGCACACCCGGCACAAAGTCTAAAGTAAATTCCGGCGCATCATAGGGCGCAACATCCTGTTCGCCCACGGTTTTGCCGTTGAGCTTCAAGGTGATGTGCTCACAGTTGGTGAATACATTGACGGTTGCTTTTTCGCCCTTCCGGTGATTCCAATGGGGGGTCAGCTTCAGAACGGGCGCATTTTCGTACCATGCTTTGAAATAGTAGAACACAGGCTTTTCCATACCGCAAAGGTCAATGGCACCAAAGTAAGAGGAGAAGGCGCTGCGCACAAAGGGTAGCGGCTCGCCGTGGTAGTCAAAGCCTGTCCACATAAACGCACCCATGTACCAGGGGCGCTGCATCATATGCTTGACCATGCCCTTTGGGGTGGAGCCCCAGGGAACTGTCACCATACCGTTTGCTACCACTGACTGCGCGGACATATCCGTTGCGATATCGCAGCGATTGAGGAGGAAGGAGGATTCCTCTGTGCCGAAAATGGGCTGGGTGGGGTTTGTTTTGTGGTATGCATCAACATCCGTGTTGCGCAGGTAGTTCACACCGCGCACCGTTACACTGGCGCTGGTGCCGCCGGAGAGCTGGCTGTCGTTGGCACCGTAAGTACACACTCGGGTATCGTCCAGCTGCCGGAGAATCCTGCAGACCTTCTTGCCCAACACTTCGCCGATGGGCACATCCTGCACACGAATCTCTTCGTTGCCGATGGACCAAATGAAAATACTGGGATGATTTCTGTCCCGCTTGACAAGCTCGGAAAGCTCCCGCAGAGCGGCAGGAGAGGTGCCGAACAGCCGGGTCTCGTCCATCACCAGCATACCCAGCTCGTCACAGGCCCGGAGGATGGCGGGAGAGGGTGCGTGATGGGAACAACGGTAGGCATTGACACCCATTTCCTTCAGCTTTTGAATCTTATAGCGGTTGAGATTGTCGCTGAGGGCAACACCCACACCGCCGAAATCCTGATGTACGCAAGCACCCTTGATCTTCACGGGTCTGCCGTTGAGGAAGAAACCCTTATCTGCATCAAAGGCAAAGGAACGGAAACCGAACACTTCCTCGGTGTGATCCACAGCATCAATGGTAAGGGTATATAGATTGGGATCGTCAATATCCCAAAGCAGGGGCTTGTCCACTTGCATTTGGGCGCTGATTGGCTGCTGGCTGTAGGCGGATACTGTGATTTCTTGAGAGATCTCGCAGACGGTATTTTTGTTACCGTCCAGAATCTTCCACTGCACAGGAAGTGTCATATCCCCGTCGGTATCGTTGACCAAAAGGGCAGAGGCGGACACCTTTCCGTCCACAGTTGCCTTTACCACGGTTTCATAGGGCTTGCAGTAAACAGCTTCGGCCACCAGCAGATGGACGTTGCGGTAAATGCCGGCGCCCTCATACCACCAGCCTTCTGCCTGCTCTGCATCCACACGGACGGCAACAGAGTTCACACCTTCGTACAGAATGTCGGTGATCTCAAATAGGTGGCTTGTGTAACCGCTGGCGTGGCTGTCCATATACACACCGTTGACCCAGAATTTCGCATCCCGATAGATACCCTCAAATTCCAAAAACAGCCGCTTGCCCTTCCAGCTGTCCTGATACGGAAATTCTTTCCGGTACCAGCCAACGGCATAGACCTCCTCCAAAATGGAGTTGTTCTCGGTGGTAAACCGGTTGTAGCGGGTCTGGGCGCGGGCACCGCTGTAGGTGTTGGCGCGCAGATCCTTGGGCAGCGCAATCGCCCAGTCGTGGGGCAAGTCTACCCGCTTCCAGTTGCTGAAATGATAAAACCGTTCCGGAGCGCCGAGACTTCTGTGAACACCGTGCAGACCGTAGTGGTTATAAGCCTCCAGGTCGTTGTCCAGTGTGAATTCCCAGCTTTTATTGAAGTTGTGTTTGTTCATAATGATACCTCTCGAAATCTTATTGAGCTTTACCTCGGCTGGTGATATCCCAGATATCCACTACATCCTCGCCGTTTACAACGGCCAGTTTGTCAAAGATGTTGATTGTGGTGCAGCAGTGACCGGGAATGTAGCGCAGCCGGTCGCCGGGTTTTAATCCGCAGTTGGGGACATGGACGGCAGTGTGTTCCTCGCTGAAGGTAAGTTCCGCGTCGGGGAAATCGGGGAAGTAAGGGGGGTGCTGATCCATAGTCATGGTCTTTGCACCGCAATCTACCACAAATCTGTCTGCTTTCACAGACAAAACGGTGGTTTCCACGAACAAAGCCTGTTCCAGGTCGAGCGCCAACGGCAGGAAGGAACGGTCCATAAACAAATAGCTGCCGAACTGGACTTGGGTGTAGACGGTGTCCGCCGGCTTGTCCTTTGCAAATCCTGTGCTGCCGCCGCAGACATCAGTGACGCAAACACCGTTTTCCTCGCAATAGACCTTCAGTGCTGCCACTCTTTTTTCAATCTGCTGGATTTGTTCAAAACGGGCCTGGGCATTTTCTTCGTGGGACAGATGACCGGCATAGGCCTGGATACCGGCGAAGATCAGATGGGGTTGCTGACCGATGCACTTTGCCAGCGCAAGGAATTCCTCAAAGGTCTCCACACCGCAGCGCTTCATACCCACCTCAAACTCTACCAGCACACGGAGCTTGCCGCTTCCTTGCTCACGCATAGCCTTTTCCAGAGCCAAAATGTTTTCCTCGTGATCCACGCAGACGGTCAGATTGCACTTTTGCGCCAGCTGTGCCAGCCGGGGAAGCTTTTCTGTCTGCACGACCTGATTGGCAATGACGATATCGGTGATTCCGGCATCGCACAGATCCATTGCTTCACCCAATTTGGCGCAAGTAATGCCACCGGCGCCCCGCTGCATCTGCAACTTGGCAATGGCGGGGCATTTGTGGGATTTATAATGGGGATAAAGACGCATAGGTGTTCCGGCAAGAACCTGATCGATGCGATCCATATTTCTTTGCATTGCCTGTATATCCACAAACAGGGCAGGGGTATCCAACTGGCTGATTTTCATAGGATGATTTCCTTTCAGCGAGAAATGTACAATAATAGTATAAGGCATTGTGGCATATATGTAAAGACAAAAACAAGATATCATTGACGGTAAAGTTTTTGTTGGGTATAATGATATTGCGAAGCCAAACGGGTGAGGAGGCACAGAAAAATGTCCGTTTGCTATACCGAATATTACGAGATGCCCGGGGCGGATCTGGGAAAAGAAAATCCGCTGCCGGATATCAAAAATATCAGCTATATCCACGCTGAGATCGAGACCACAGAGAATGTCCCGGCAGACAGAAAGACCTACATCAATCAGGGTATGATCAATACGATGCTGCCCTACTTGCAGCAGGACGGCTACAACCGGGAACGGAAAAATCGGCGGTTTTATTCTGTGGTGCTGGAAAATGAATACCTCAAGGCGGTGTTTCTTCCGGAGCTTGGTGGTCGCCTGTGGTCGTTGGTGGATAAGGAAGAAAATCGGGAACTGCTGTATTGCAACCCGGTGTTTCAGCCCGGCAATCTGGCGCTGCGCAATGCCTGGTTCAGCGGCGGTGTGGAGTTTAATGTTTCTATTAAGGGCCATAATCCCCTTACCTGTGAGCCGTTATTTACCCAAAAGCTCACGATGGCAGACGGCAGTGAAGGCGTGCGGATGTTTGCCTATGAACGGATTCGTGGTGTGGCATACAGCATTGATGCCTGGATCCCCAAAAACAGCAAGACTCTGTGCATTCAACCTACCATTGAAAACCGATCCGGTAAAGAAGTTTGGATGTATTGGTGGAGCAACATTGCCGTTGCCCGGCAGCCGGGAGCAAGGGTCATCGCCCCTGCCCGGAAAACCTTTGTCAACTACTTCGGAAATGACCATTATGTGCTGGATTATTCCGATTACCCCTACACATTGGACACCGACATCAGTTATCCGGAGAATCTGAAACGCTCTTTGGACTTTTTCTATGACATCCCCGATGAAGAGCAGAAATGGATTAGCTGCGTGGATGCGGCGGGCTACGGCCTTTTGCAGCGTTCCACTGCCGAAATGAAGGGCAGAAAGCTATTTGTTTGGGGAGAGGGCAGCGGCGGAAAGAACTGGAATCAATTCCTGTCGGACGGAAGCAATGCCGGTTATATTGAGATTCAAGCCGGTCTTGCTCGTACCCAACTGGAGCATATCCCCATGGCAGACGGTGAAGTTTGGCAATGGGTGGAAACCTACAGTGCTATCCGACCGGGCGCAGCTGCCCACGGTGAATGGCAGACCGCTGTTAGCGCTGTGGAAAATTGCTTAGGACCAGCTCCCTGTTCCTTGCGTAGCACACCCGGTGAAATATTGTTTTCCGGCAACGGTTGGGGCGCTTTGGAGGAGTACCGCAGACAGGCAGAGGGGATGCCCAGCCTGTCCCAGCGATTTGTGTTTCCTAAAGAATCTATGACCCCGTTGCAAACGCAGTGGGTGAGACTGCATAAAACCGGTACTCTTCCCCCAAAAGATCCCTGCTGGGAGCCTGCGGGCTATGTGGTGGATTCCTTCTGGCATCGGCTACTGGAAAAGTCCTTGGAAAATGAGGATAATTGCAACTGGAACAGCCTGATGCATCTGGGCGTTATGGAGTATGCTGCGGGCAATGCACAGAAAGCAAAGGAGTTGTTTACCCGTTCTGTTAAAAAAACACCCAATGCGTGGTCTTATCGCAATCTGGCAATGATCAGCCGCAACGAGGAGGGGGACAATGAAACCGCCTGCGACTATATGGCGAAGGCATTTTCTCTCAATAAAACCTGCCGAGGAATTTTGGTGGATACTGCCACAACCTACTTGCAGGCAGGCAAATATGCCGAGTGGCTGGCAGCTTATGAAGAGCTGGACCAATGGAAGAACGATGGCAGATTGAAGCTGTATTGCGCCAAGGCATTGATGGCCCTTGACCGGTATGAAGAAGCTGCAAAGTTTTTGAATGCAGACCTGGTAATGCCGGATATCAAGGAGGGCGATACCGCTATTTCCGATGTTTGGTTCAACCTGTATGAAACGCTTCTGTCCTGTCAGACCGGTATTACCGATCCTCAAACCCTCCGGCAGATGGCAGAGCAGCAATATCCCTTGGGGAAATTGGATTTCAGAACCCACTAAACAAGGCGGTACATAGCTTTCTGATGAACAACATAAAAGCGCCTGGAATGTTGATGCATTCCAGGCGCTTTGCTATATAGCAGGAAAAATGGTTTCTGTCAAAATAAAATTGCCACAGTGGCGTATCATTGTTGATGCTTTTTAAGAATTTGTGTTGCTACCTCGCCGCTGCGCCGCAATGAGGCAAAGGCTTCTTCCATTGTGCACAGCTGATAGCTTAAAAACCGTTCATCCGTGAAGTAGCGGGCCGCCTCTTCTTGGGTGAGCAGGGAAAATGCTTTTCGGAACTCCCGTGGCGGCATACCCACCATTGCCTTGAAGGTGCGACTAAAATGGCTTAGATTTGCGTAACCCACGCTTTCACAGGCGGTATACACATCTTGTCCGTAAAAAACAAAAAAAGATTACCGCCCGGCGGATTCGCAAGAAATTCAAGTATTCCACGATGGATACACCGGTGTTCTTGGTAAACACAGAGCAAAGATAATTTTTGTTGTAACTCAGCTGCTGCCCCAATTCTTGCAATGAAAAAGGCCGGGATAAATTCTTTTCGATATACACTAAAATAGCCTTGGTGAGTGTGCTGTAATCCTCAGTGATAATGTGGGCGGAATCCTTATGGGCGTAGTGCAGCGTATCCACAAAGAAATTCAGCAGCACCGTAGACAGGATATATTCGATATCCGTACGGTTTTGGGGATCCCGGCTGTTCCAGTTCTCTGTGGCATAGGTAAGCATCCACTTAAATGCCTGCGGCGCTTCCGGCAGTGTCCATTCCGACAAGTTCTATGTGGCGGATATAGACCGCGCTTGCGTGAATTCTACCAAGTCGCAGGTACTGATTGTGCAGAGCCTGTTGGAAAATGATGCCCGGAAGGCAAAGGATGTGATGGCGGACTTTGCGCCCCACGCAATTCCGATGGATGAATATATTGCCAAAAAAGCTGCCCGTTTCACAAAGAAAACCTCTGAACTTTCCACAGACGAAACAGGCATCACAGTGTCTTTAAAGTTATAATGACAGTAAAACACCCCTGCAGCTCCGTTTGAACTGCACCCTATTTGTTAGACAAGTATGATATAATACTTGTACTAAGAAATGGGGTGCTACTTTTATGCCTAAAGGAATACCAAACAAGCGATACACAGGTGAGTTCAAGCAGATGGTAGTAGAAACGATGATTCG
>JAZRLE010000098.1:0-2559 GCA_045646665.1 Faecousia sp.
GGTTGAAACCATGATGCACGAAAAGCTTGGTTACCGTGAGGTAGCACGACAATTCGAGATATCGGGACACGAGCAAATCCGCAAGTGGGAACGGATCTATCTGACGGAAGGACCCGAGGGACTTTACATCGAGCGGCGTGGCCGAAGCAGCAAAGGTCGTCCCGCACAGCTGCCCGAAGAAGTTGAAGAAGATCTTTTGGCGGAAGTTCAGCGATTAAGAGCAGAGAACGCATACCTAAAAAAATTGCAAGCCTTGGTTTTGGAAGAAGAGCGACACCAAAGCAAAAAACAAAGGTGATCCAGGAACTGAGGCAAGAACACAATCTGGCAATTCTGCTGGAAATCGCTCAGCTGCCGAAAGCAACATACTATTATCATCGCAAAAAGGAAGAATCAGCGGACAAGTATGCCCAGACCAAGGCAGAAATACAGGCTATATTCCATAATAACAAGGGAAGATACGGTTATCGACGCATCACAGAGGAACTGCGCAACCGTGGATTCTCTCTAAATCATAAGACTGTGCAACGGTTAATGAAGGAGTTAGGACTTGTATGCCGCGTTCGGATGAAGAGATACCGGTCTTACAAAGGAGAAGTGGGCAAAATTGCGGATAATGAGCTGAATCGTGAGTTCCGTGCAGAAAAACCGAATCAAAAGTGGGTAACAGATGTAACACAATTCCGCTTGTTCGGTCAAAAACTTTACTTCTCTCCAATTCTTGATCTGTACAGCGGAGATATCGTGACCTACACGATCTCAGACAGTCCAAATCTGGAAATGGTAACAACAATGTTGGAACAGGCATTCCTTAATCTGCCGGACAATACAGGATTGCTACTGCATTCAGACCAAGGTTGGCACTACCAGCATAAACAGTATCGCCGGATGCTGTCCGAGAAAGGTATCAAACAAAGCATGAGCCGGAAAGGCAATTGCTATGACAACTCTGTGATAGAAAATTTCTTTGGTCATCTCAAAAGTGAGCTTCTATATCTTCAAGCATTTGAATCTATGGATCATTTTAAGAAGGAACTGATCGAATACATAGATTATTACAATAACAGGCGTATCAAGGCAAGATTAAAGGGCTTGCCGCCTGCTTTACACAGACAGCAAGCCCTCTTGGCTACTTAAACAATTTGGGTTAGAAATATTTGTCTAACTTTTTGGGGTCACTTCAAAGAGGCCTTCTGGCCTCTTTTTTCTTTTTGTGATTACAGATCCACACCCAGGAACCGTTTGGCCAGAATACCAACGATGAAGGATACCACAGCAACGGAAATGCTGATAACGGCCATTTCCAGGAAACGGGACTTGAAGGGTTCGTCCTGGGCAACGGAAGTGTAGTAGGTAAAGCCCGCGATGATCAGGATCACCACAGCCAGCATGCAGATCAGAGCAGGAACATACATGCCTGCCGGCAGCAGCAGATAGGGTGCGATCAGGGCGACAACGGTCAGCAGATAGGCAATGCCGGTGTAGGAGCAGGACTTCAGGGCATCGCTGCGGCCTTCGCTCCGGGCAGCCAGGAATTCACTGGATGCCATGGAGAAGGTAGCGGAAATACCTACGATCAGACCGGACAGGGCGATGAGGCGGTTATTCTGCAATGCGAATGCAAAGCCTGCCAGAGAGCCGGTCAGCTCCACCAGAGCATCGTTCAGACCCAGCACCATGCTGCCCACATACTGCAGCCGCTCTTCATCCAGCATACCCAGCAGTGCGGCTTCGTGCTCTTCTTCCTGCTTGTGAATGGCCTTGCTCTCTTCCACTTCGTCCGCAAGAACGGCGTATTCTTCCTGAGCGGCTTCCTCACCCCCCTCCATCAGCTTCACGGCGAAAGTAAAGCCCAGGATCCGGGCAATGAGGGTGTATTTCAGCACCTTGCCCATTTCGGGCTTCATCTCGATGCCGGTGTACTTCTTCCAGATCTGGTAGTGGCCCTTTTCTTCTTCGGCCAGACGGCGCAGTGTGGCCTTGTTTTCGTCGCCCTTGGCGAACTTTGCGATCTTTTCGTAGATGACGCTTTCCGTCAGCTCACCCTGCTGCATTCTTTTGATGATGGCCAGGGCCTTGTCGGAGATGTTGTGTGTCATGGTATGTCACTCCTTGGTAATTATTTCCACTATTATACAAAACCCGTGGGGAAGTTACAACACAAAATTTTAGACGGCGGAAACAGGAAGAAAGACATGAAATCTATGAAAACGGTTTCATATGTTGCATAAACCCAAGGAAACGGTGCTTTGATAAAAAACTATCGCAGCGCCAATAAAACAGCTATAAAACAGTGTCTTACACGGGGTTTTGATTTGTGCAAAATATAGAATGTAAAAAAAAGCAAAAATTGATATTGAAAATAGCTGCGATATATTGTATGTTTGCTGTGCAAAGAGTTGCACAAAACGTTGCATTAGATCGGGCAAGAAAACTGACGTCTGAAAGCGGACAGATACAAAGGAGTCTTATCATGACAAGAGCAGCGGGTATTCTGATGAGTGTTACCAGCCTGCCGGGCAAGTACGGCATCGGCTGTTTTTCCAGAGAAGCATATGC
>JAZRLE010000099.1:0-4913 GCA_045646665.1 Faecousia sp.
GTTCCCGGCGGCATCGGTACCTTCGAGGAATTCTTCGAGATCCTTACGCTGAAACAGCTTTGCCGCCACAACAAACCCATCGTGCTGTATAATCTGATGGGCTATTACAATGAGATCCAGCTGGTCATGGCCGAAGCGATCAAAAAGAATTTCATCCGTGACAACTGCAAAGAGCTTTATCAGATCACCGATAATCTGGAGCAGCTGTTTGCTTACGTTGAAGCACCCACAGAAAAGATCCACTCCATCAAAGAATTGAAGGACGGTTAAAGACCGCAAAACCCGGGCTGTTTTCACAGCCCGGGTTTCATTTATATTAACAAACAGAATTTAGCCCGTTTTCAAAACGGTATAAAACGCTTCAATCAGTTCGCCGTTAGCAAGCTGTACGTAAATATGGATGGTATTTTTGCCATCTGCGTGAGGTGTCAGCTTCGCCTCATCCAAACCGTCCGTCAGACTGACCGCATAAGAGGCAATGCGAGGAGCCGTTGCAAGAGCCGGATCATAGGAGACCAGCTCGTTTCCTGCAGGGTCCTTCACCTTGACGATCACATTGCAGATATTGTAGTTTCCGTGGACCTGCTTCTGGAATATTTCAGTCATCGTGAGGTCTTCTCCGTTTTCGATCCCCGCAATTTTCGTTCCTAGCCAAGCTTCACCCGGTTCAACAGGCTCTTCACCGGTAAACTCCTTAATGGCAAAGGGAATATATCCTTTATCCAGCAGCTCCATAAATGTATATTTCTTATCCACCGTTCCCAAAGGGCGCAGATCGATGCCGTTGGACTGCTTGTAGTTATACATGTCGCTTTGGGTGCCACCACCAGCCTGCTCGCAAACATGGAGGTAGCTCTGCATGGGGTCAATGGTACCGTCAGCAGTACGTACTACCTCAGGCTTAACAGAGCACATCATAACGTGCCAGCTGGGAGACGAGAACAGACCGTCTGCAGGCAACATTTGCGCATAGGACTCAAACATGGTCTGCATACCGTTATGGTTGATAATCTGGGTGGTTGCCTCCATATTTTTGTTTGTGAAGTCATAATTGTAGATATATGGCTCATACTTATACGGACCTACCAGAACGATATTACTGTCATAGATGGTATAGGTTTCCATACCGCCAAGATTGTGCGAATTAGAAACCCGGTTCCACGCCTGCATAGCACCGTAGGAGCAGGCGCTGGAAATAATGCCCATCATCTTATCGCCCATGGCACCGACATCAAGAACGCCTGTTTCCTTGTCGTAGTAGCTGAGCACTTTGAACACATTGCCGGTAGTAGCGCCGGGAATACCGGTGGCATAGACAAGACCGCTGTAAGCAATGCCTGCTGGCAGATTGATATCTCTGACCTTATCCAAGAGCTTATACGTATAGGCAATCGGCTCACTGGGTGTCCAAACAAAAGACAGGTTTGCACGGAACTGGTCTACACAGATTTCCCGCAGTTCATCCGTAGTCATGCTGCTGTTGGCAATGGGGATACTGGTAAATTCCTCATACCAAGTTTTCGGGTCAGCAACAACCCCAGCGTAGGGAGATACAGTCTGTGTAGTCTCCGGCTCACCGCCGCCCGCACAAGCCACCATAGGGCAGATCATACACAGCACCAAAAATAAGCTTAGGAATCGTTTCATATATTTCATCTCCCTTAAAAAGACTGATCTATAAACAACATACAACATTCAATTGCAAATTGCAATCATATTTTAAACCAAGCGCGCCGGACTGTTTTTGCACCAGTGTATGCACTGGTGCCGCCTTTTCGAATCCCTCTCCTCTGCAGAAGAAAAATGGGAACACCGAATGGTGTGGTTGCATTACAATTAGCTTTTCTCCGGATTGTTCGGATGAGGGATTCGTCTACATTTTCGCCAGAGGCGAAAATAAATGTTCGGCTCCGTCTAGCCGTCGCCGGCGGCGCTCATCCGCGCCTCATTTAATTTTTCGAATCCCGAATCCGATGCTAAAAAATCCCCACCCGCTTTAGCGGTCGGGGATTTTTTGGCAGAGGATGAGGGATTCGATTTAGCTGGGGTATTTCCCTCTTGTAGAATACCATTGAACTTCGGTGCATTGTATCTCTAAAACACCGCCATTATGGTATTCAGTGGCATCTTTGAGAACGCCTCGGCAATATTCAAAGGGTAAAAATAAGGGAAAACTTTTGCCCCCTTTTCTATTGCTCTCTATCAAATACCTATCCGACGGTTATCGGAATCTGCCGCAACGGGCACATCGCCTGTACCGCCCTCACACTGCAGGTGCCTGACTAGATTTGGGTAGTATAACAGTGCCTTTTGCCCAATCCTCCGAACAGGCACCGCACCGCTTTTCACCCACTGCCGCAGCGTGTACTCACTGATCGGCATACCGTCAGTCTTTGCACGCTGTACAGCTTCACGGATTGTCACAATATTCGGCATTGGTAAATCTCCTTTCTGTAAACATCGGAGATAACAATAACCACTTACAATCATCGTGTCAACAATGGTCAGTCCCCTTTGGACACACCTACCTTCCCTTTGCAGAAAATTATGCTATAATGTGTAGGTGGTAACAGTCACACTACATACCAAATTTAGTAACTAGGAAAGGAGTGGAATCGATGGTCGAGGATGTAATGCAATTTGTAATGAACAAAGACATTTGCCCACGTGATGATACGGTACTGACAAGTGAGCAATGTAGAAACTGTGAGCATTATCACCGTGTTGTTACCAACCAATATGGTGCATGTGTAGAGTGTTCTTATTATACTCAATTCCATCAGCACGCAGAATCCAAGTGAGCAAACCGGGAGCTACCCAGCTGTGGCGGCTCCCGGTTTCTTTATGCCCTAAGACTCAGCCCTGCCCGGATATGTGGGCGGCTTACCGCAGAGAGCAACTATTTCGTTTGTGGCGGCTTGCTCTTTAGTATTCCGCATACTCTCAAGGTATCTTTCCAACTCATCGGGAGACATTGCTTGCAACTTTGCAAAATCTTCCGCTGTAAAGACACTGTCATTTGCAATATACTTTTCGGCCATAACTATCCCTTTCTCAGCACTTCAAATTCAAAGGCATACTATTCACTCAAGCTTGCATCTATCATATATCGCACCGGATACATTGTCAATACTTCAAGCACTACAGTGCGTTTGTCGTGAGTAGTTTTGGTGCAATCTTGGTGTGTTTCTCACTGGTTGATTTCTATTTTTCAACTTTGCTACCTGCTGATTTGTCCAATTTTGCAGGCTGGTTTTTGATGTAAAACCTTTGCCAGTTCAGGTTTTTTCAGGTTATGCCAAGCCGTACAGCTTCAATAGCCGTTCCTTTTCCTCCGGAGACATTCTGCTGACCTTCTCCTCAGCATACCGGCTAATGCGCTCCATGGTGTCTTGGATCTCGCTGTGGGTCTTCTCTTTCTGCCGTTTGCTTTCCCTTTCTTGGTGCCGCTGCTGCGCTCGTTCCTGGCGTTCTTCCTCCAGAATCAAATACCGTTCCTGGATGCTCATACCAGAGCTTTGGAAGGCTCCAAAGCCGACCCCACAGTAAAAGTCGAAGTCGTAGAACGGACGAAGGTAGCAGGCAGTCTCAGTTTTCCGCAGCAGACGGATACCCTTATTCTCCATTGCCCTTATACGTTCTTTACCCACACCCCGGACCTCACCGGCACGTTCAAGGGTCAAACCATCGAAATAGCGCAACCGCAGCACATCTGCATATTGCTCCGGGATAGCAGACAACGCATTTTCAACAGCATCGTGCAGCTGCTCCCTGTATATAGCCGCCTCTGCTGATTCCAGACCATTTTGGCCGGAAGGATCTGCAATTACATCCATCAGCTCGTCGCTGTCTGCATCATCCGTCAAAGGTGTATCCAGGCTAAGCGAATTATTTAACGGCTCTTTGCGTCCTTTCAGTGTGCGGTACCCGGTGGCCTCCGCAAAGGCGGTTTTCAGGTAAGACATAAACCACGTAGAAAAAGCCGCACCAGCTGCCGGATCGTAACTCTCCACCGCCGCCACCATAGCCAGATAGCCGGACTGGCACAGATCCTCAAATTCTATGCCACGCCCTGGGCAACCCTCTAGAACGGTCATTATCCGCTTGGCCTTCCACTTAACTAATCCTTCTACTTGCTCCCACAGCTGCCCAGTCAGATCCACAGAACCGGCTTGGATCTCTGCAACTAATTCCTCGTTTGACATTTTGATTACCTCACAGGCACCTATTTTTTACCAGCTTTCCTGTCAATATACCGCTGCACATCTGCTGCCATTGCTTTACCCTCAGCCGCGGACAATGCTCTATCCCACCGGGGACCCGCCTGCTTATTCTTTGTTCGGTTGTATTCTAGATTTCCAGAGGCGCGCGCCTGGACGCTACCCTTCCTTGTCCGCCATCCCTCCTGGGTCATAAAACCAGGTTTCCCTGTCTTTGCATCTACCATCTTCTTACCGTAGAACAGATACTTCGCATAAGGGGTATTGGTCACGATCTCTGGCTTGCTGATATCTGTTTGTGCCTGAGTTAACTTGATTGTAGCACCTGTAGCATAGGGCATATATTTCACAATTCTGCGCAAAACATTTTGAGTGTGGAAGCGCTGTACATCCCCGGTAGCATCCAATCCTAACCTCTTGATAATCTGTGCAGTTGGCTTCATCTTAATTTGTATTTTGGTTTTAATCATCCCTGTACTCCTTCCAAAGTGCCTAAATTCTTATCTTCTCGTGCGGCACGAAATGCGTCTTATACTCTGCCTACATAAGGGGCGTGCAATAGCAGTCGTTAGCACTACGCAGATCCTTGTTGACCTCTTCAAAGGCCCAGAAAGCATTGACCAGCTTATCCCATAGCCGGCGATCCATCGTTGCCAGGCAATGAGGGCAGCGCCACGGATAGATATGCTTTGC
>JAZRLE010000100.1:0-61277 GCA_045646665.1 Faecousia sp.
ATGGCTGAGTATGAGGCACAGATGGCAGGTATCTACTCCACCTGCGTTGTCCCCGATACCCTCGACGAGTCCCCCATGGCTTACAAGAGCATGGAGGAGATTATAGAGAACATCGAGCCTACTGCCGAGATCCTTTGCAGAATCAAGCCTATCTACAATTTTAAGGCGGCTGAATAATTCTAAAATGATGTTCCTTGGTTATACTGACCGAAATATGTGTGTTTCTGCCGGTATTTTGTTAGTTTAAGTCAAGTCCGTTATGAACACCCGTACCAACAAAACAGCGACCTCGTTTGAGGTCTCTGTTTTGTTTTGTAGAGAGGAACGGACTCGAACCCATAGCAGTGGAACTGTCCGGTGGACAGTTCCTGCCACCAGTTCAAAAACTGGTGGCTACCTTAGTTTTTGCTCCCGTGGAGCAAAAATGCATATCGAGTCCCTTTCGGCGTACCAGAAAAGCAAGTATCCATTTCGGGATATTTGCTTTTCTTTTTTTACATTGAAAGGGACTCGAACAATCAAATGCAACGCGGATGAGTGTTGCCGCCGACGGCTCGACGGAGGCGAACCTTTATCTGCTCCCATCGGGAGCAGATGCAAACGAGTCCTGTTGCGGTGCCCGATATCTTCCTCGGCTTTTAAAAGCCTTCGTCAGCTATCGACCGCTGCCACTCGCTCACCTCCTTTCTTCCGCCACCGGCGGCAGTCGGCTCGCTCCCCCTTTCGGTATCCCCTTTCCGGTGCGCCGAAAAGAGGACTCAATCAGTATGCAAAAAACAGATACCCATTTGGGTATCTGTTTTTTGTAATTCTATCAACCCCGCAACGGGCATTTGATAATACACTTTTCTCCGGTAACGGGACGGAATTTCAGTACCGGATCCATCTTGCGAAGAGCATCTGCAAGATTTTCTTCTGTGATTTGATCCGGGCAAGGAACATCGGTATAGTTGCCGGTGTACATATTGCCTTCTTCGGTGACCAGAGAGAACTTGGTTGCCCAGTCGCAGCGGTTTGCGTCCACGGGCAGATATGTGACCTTCTTTCCGTTCAAGGTCAGCTCGGTCAGGGATTCCTTGCGCAAAGCGCAGGTGGGACAAGCGGTCAAGCACTGTTCACAGCCTGCACAAGCAGCCGCGAGTCCTGCCTTGACCTCATCAGCCTCCAGATCAGCATTGGTGACGATTGCCACAAAACGCTGATGAATGCCGTATTCCTCGGTGTAGACAGAGCCGTTAAGCGCCAACTGACCGATGCCGGCTGCAACTGCTTCCAAAGCATTGCAGGAAGCGCCATTGAACTGACCTCTGGGACTGCCAACGGTAGAGCCTGCGCCAGTGAGGTTGTGGGAATAAACAGCCTCATAGCCCATAGCGTTCAGCGCCCGGCAAACAGAGAATGCCAGGTGGCCGGTCAAGCGGTTGACCTCGTACTGGGTAAAGACATAGGGACCCACTGCCTCTGCAGGAGGCTGACCCACCCGCTCGGCAGGTGTTTCGGGGTAGTGCATACCCATCACAATGACACTCTTGGCATCCTTTAAAAGATCGGTTGCACCCTGAATATTTCGCTTGTGCTCTGTGACCACAGGATCAAAGGGCATCATACGAGGATTTTTGTCGACGACACTGAACACAGTTTCGTCCTTGCGGATCTGACGCAGCTGGTCGGCCAAACTATCGATGGTTGCCGCAGAAGCCACACCAAACAGGTCTGCGCCTTTTTCTTTGGCGAAAGCGCTCAGTTGCTTCTTAAGGTTGGGCATAGCATCTGTTTGCATCAACTGGGTAACTGCCATATCCTTCACGGGAGCACTGGTCAGGATCAGCGCGGTACGCACGAAAGTGTTTTCTGTATTGGCAACACCGCACAAGGCGCGGAAAGGCGCTTCGTCCATAGTGGTCTTAGGCAGCGCGGTATAGCCCAGGGTTTCCAGTTCGCGGCACATATCCAGTTCAGTGAAGTCTGCGTTGAACTGGGCGATGCGGGCATAGGTATCCAGCACATCGGCGCGGTTTTTGTGATTACTGTCGTGATCTTCGATGTACGCCATAGAGCCTTCGTGGTCGATGGCAGTGCCGGCAGGAATCTGATAACGGGAGGTCAGCAAAATAGCACCTACACCATCGGGCAATGCTTCTTTGATGCTGATATCGGCTTTTGCCAAAGTTTCTGCGCTGATAAAGTGGACACTGTCCAAGTCCCATGTCCGCGCATGAACCAAAAGCTTATCATAGACCTGGGGGTGTACAGGCAGATCAGAGGGGGTAACATGCCGCTTGCGGCGGGCGGTCTTCTTGCAGTAGTCCTTATCCCAGTTGCGCAAGTGCTTGGGCAAACACACCTTCAGACACACACCAAACTCACCGCCACGGGTGCCATACTTTGCCACATGCTCCAAAAGCACCTTTTCGTCCACTACATCGGGAATGGGCAGATCCAGGTCCAGGTCAAAGTGTTCGCCCCAGGCGCAACGCCATAGATTTTTGTTGCAGAATACGTGGTGCTTGCCTTCCACGACCACATCCTTGGTGCCATTTACTTCCATCTTATAGGCATTGGTGGGGCAGTTGCGGACGCACTCGCCGCACATATCGCACAGTTTCTTGCCGCTGTACATAGGCGTGGGGGTCAATTCTGCCTCGGTGATGATGGAGATAAAGCGGTTGCGGGCGCCGTATTCGGGGGTGATACACAAACCGTTCCAGCCCAACTCGCCTAAACCGGCGCAAACACCGGCATAGATGTGGCTCATATCCGGCGCAAAGGTCGCATCCATTTCTTTGTAGCCACGGTAGCGCCAAATATTGGAACTGGCAATCGGAACTGTCTTGTAGCCAAGATCGTCCAGCATACGGCCGATTTTAAAGGACAGCACATCCAGCTTATCGTTCATAATGTACTGTATGCGGTACGGACCCAATACCTGGGGATGGATCTCGCCATCCATCTCAATGGCAGCATCGGGATGATGCACAGCGCAAACGATCACCGACTTAGCCGTAGGCAGAATACCCTTGGGACTCATTTTAATGGGGGCATTTTCAAACCGTTCAATGTTAGCAACACCCACCAGGTCTGCACCCAGACGGTAGGCAAGCTCCTTGACCGCCAAAGTTAAATTGTTATCCATAGAATTTACCTCCTTTTAAGATAGCTTAATATTAACAAAGAGAAAAACGGAAATACAGGGTCAATACAATCTGTTTTTCGTAAAAATTTGACCATTAAGTACATATCCATTGACAGCAAAAATCGACGATGTTATAATCCTTTCGAGGTGAAAAGCGGATGAAAATGGAGTCTCTTGCTCACGCATCGATCGACCAGTTGTCTGTAGCCAGCCTGCGACTTGAGTCGTGTACAGTGCAAGCAATGCACCAATTTGTAATGGAACCGGCTCCGGTAGAACGATTTATTTATATCACAAGCGGAAAGGTACACTTCTTCCTGCAAGAGAAAACCTTGCAGGCATCCGACAGAGATATGATCTATCTGCCAAGAGATACCGGTTACCACTCTCAATGGCTGACAACTGCCGAGTTTATGGTGGTGGATCTGCTCCTGCATAACAGCAACGGGCAGGATATCTGCTTTGGCGACGCACCTTGTGTATTATTTCACGACACCCATCATATATATGATGGGCTTCTTCAAGAACTTGCCAACAAAGCAGAGGCCAACGGTCCGTTTGACTGGTTGGAGCGTCTATCTCTTTGTTTCAAATTGCTTTGCAATATGGCAAGAGATACAAACCACCACGAATTAGACGAACAGCAACGCAAAATCCAAAAAGGAATTACCTATTTAGAAAACAATTATCGCACTGACTTCCCTGTAGATATTTTGGCAGAAATGTGCAATCTTTCCGTGAACAGTTTTCGTCGGATATTTTTTGCCTGCAAAGGTATATCGCCGGTAGAATACAAGAATCGGTTGCGTATTCGGAAGGCGGCTGAGCTTCTAAAGACCGGGCAATATACCGTTGCCGAAGTGGCAGAGCAAACCGGGATTCGAGATGTGAAATATTTTGGCAAACTATTTAAAAGGTACATCGGAATAAATCCGGGAGCTATAAAAAAACACAACTCTTAAACATAAAAGCAGATACCCGCTTGGGTATCTGCTTTCGTTTTTATAATGCCTTTTTCAGAGTTTCTGCCAGGTCAAGCTGCTCCCAAGGCAGGTTTTCTGCGCCGAAGTGACCGTTTCTTGCGGTCTGGCTGTAAATAGGACGGCGCAGCTGCAGCTTCTTGATGATGCCGCCGGGGGTCAGGTCGCAGTGTTTGCGCAGCAAGGCGATCATCTGCTCGTCTGCGATCTTGCCGGTGCCGTAGCTGTTGACACGGACGGATACAGGCTCAGCCACGCCAATGGCGTAGGCAAGCTGCACTTCCACCTGCTCAGCAAGACCTGCAGCCACCAGATTCTTTGCCATATACCGTGCCATATAAGCGCCGGAACGGTCCACCTTGGTGGGATCTTTGCCGGAGAAAGCGCCGCCGCCGTGGGAGAAATAGCCACCGTAAGTATCCACAATGATCTTTCTGCCGGTGAGACCGGTGTCGCCGTTGGGTCCGCCGATGACAAAATTGCCGGTGGGATTGATATGGATATGGGCAACCTTTTCAACATCAAAGCCATACTGCTTCAGCACGGGGGCAATCACACCCTCACGGATGTAACGGCGCAGTTCGCTCATCTCAAAGTCAGCGCTGTGCATAACAGAAACAACCACAGTATCAATACCAATCACTTTACCGTTCTCATCAAACTCCACGGACACCTGTGTCTTGCCGTCGGGACGGAGCAGGTCATTGCTCTGTACACACTGGGTCAGACGGTTGGACAGAGCTCTGGAGAGGGCCGCAGGCAAAGGCATCAGTTCGGGGGTTTGGGTACAAGCACCGCCAAACATCATACCCTGATCGCCGGCACCGCCCACTTCATCGTTGGTGCCCAGCGCGATATCAGCAGACTGGGTGTGGATCTTGCAGAGGATCTCCACAGTCTCTGCGGCAAACTGGTCAGCAGGGTTGGTATAGCCGATGGATGCGATCACTTCACGGGCGACCGCAGGGTAATCCACTACCGCCTTGGTGGTGATCTCGCCGCAGATTAGACAGAAATTAGTTGTGACGGTGGTTTCGCAAGCTACCCGGGAATTGGGATCCTGGGCAAGACAGGCATCCAAAATCGCATCAGAGATGGCATCTGACACCTTGTCGGGATGACCGCAGGTAACACATTCGGAAGTAAACAATCTTTTTTCCATACAATCTTTTCCTTTCTGACAATAAAAAACCGCACACCGACGATTCGATGTGCGTTCTATCGAATCCTCATCTGTCGTTGCCGCCGGATTTGGCACCTTGCGGGGAGGAATCCCTAATCAAAACCGTCGCACGCTCCGCCGGCATCTTTTCTCCGTGAACATCAGAAAAAGCCACTTGAAATACACAAAGTATTCCTACGTACCTTTTTCCTCGTCACAGAAAAAATCTGCTCACCAGATCGAGCAACTGCTTTGATCAGAAATTCCTCAGCAGGTTGCCGGGTTTCATCGGGCCGTTCCCTCCACCACTCTTGATAAGGCTTGTATGCAGTTCGCTATTATTCTACACAAAAAACTGTGAAAGTCAAGGTTTTTTTCGAATTTTTTACGGTAGGAATGTTCATAATTCCTTTATAGACATTTCTTGGAAATAGTGGTATGATTGTAACAACACAATTAGGAGTTGATAATTTTGAAAAATTTGCGTCGTCGGTTCGACCGGTTCTGCTTTCAAAACCGCAACAAAGGCATTCCCAATCTGATGCTGTATATTGTGCTGGGCAATGCTATTGTTTACTTCTTAAGTATGCTTGAACAGAGCTTTGTTCTATATGAAGTGCTGCGCTTTGACCGGAATCTTATCTTGCAGGGACAGGTCTGGAGGCTTGTTTCTTATGTGTTTACATCCTTTTCCACGGGATCGAACATTCTCTTTATAATCATCAGCTATTTGTGCTACTTCTCCATTGGAAAAGCCATCGAAAATGCCTGGGGAACCTTCCGCTTTAATTTGTTCTATCTGTCCGGTGTGGTGATGATGGATGTCTTTGCTATGTGCTTTGGCGGCATTTTGGTCAAGGGTAACGGGGTTTTACTGGATTACTCCTCCCTGTATCATAACATGGGCATCACTTTGAATCTGACCCTGTTTTTAAGCTATGCCACCCTGTATCCGGACACACACTTTTTGCTGTTTTTCATCATCCCGGTAAAGGCCTGGATCTTTGCACTGGTGGACCTGGCCATTACGGTGTTTGACATCTTCTCCTTGTCCTATCCGGTATTCGGCTTTCCGCACAATCTGTTCCCGCTGGTTGCCATCGGCAACTATCTGCTGTTCTTCGGCAAGGATGTGGGAAATCTGTTCCCCTTATCCTGGCGTATGAATATCAAAAGACTGTTCAAGAAAAAGAAGCCTCAAAAAACCGGCACCGTTCCCTTCCCCACTGCCGGTTCCTATCAGGCAACCGTCGCAAAACCCTCTGCTCCTTATACACACCGCTGTTCCTTGTGTGGACGGACAGATGTGAGTCATCCGGATCTGGAATTCCGGTACTGCTCCAAGTGCCAAGGGTATCACTGCTACTGCGAAGAACACATCAGCAATCACCAACATATTGAATAAAGATTTAAGAGGTGCGCCTAACGCACCTCTTATTTTTTCGAAAAAGGTATTGACAAATAAAAAAACTTACTGTATGCTAACTGTACTAGTACACTTAGTACGGTTAATACACGCAAAGGAGGGGATCTGCGTGATACATCTTGATTACCGGGACGCAAGACCCATTTACAGCCAGATTACAGACAATTTCCGCAATCAAATCCGTGCCGGCATCCTGCAAGAGGGGGATAAACTCCCCAGTGTCCGAGAATTGGCAAGCACCCTTGCTATCAACCCCAACACCATCCAGCGGGCATATCGGGAGCTGGAGGCCGACGGCTGGATCGCATCTGTCTCCGGAAAGGGCAGCTTTGTCTGCGGTCTGCAGGAGGAGAACTCCCAGGATCTTGCGCCGCTGTGGGCGGAGCTGGATGCCGCTTGCGAGAAACTTCTTACTGCCGGTGTGTCCCGGCAGTCGCTGCTGCAACATTTGAAACAAGGAGGAGATAGCAATGCTTAAAATGCAGAATGTAACAAAGACCTTTGGAAGCTTCACTGCGCTAAAGGATCTTTCCATGACCGTACCCAAAGGCGCGGTATATGGACTTGTAGGTCCCAACGGTGCCGGCAAGTCTACAGCGATCCGTCTGCTCACCGGTGTGTATCGCCCGGATGCCGGCAGTATCATGCTGGGTGGTGAAACCGTTTATGAAAACCCTGCTGTTAAATCCCGGATCAGCTACATCCCCGATGAGATCTTCTACTTCCCTTCTGCATCCTTGGAGGAAATGCGGAAGTATTACAAGGGGTTTTATCCCAAATTTGATGACGAGCTGTTCGACCGGCTTTACGATGTCTTTCAGCTGCCGAAAAAATCCCCCATCCGTCGATTTTCCAAGGGTATGCAGAAGCAGGCGGCATTCCACCTGAGTATCTGTACCCGTCCGGATGTGTTGATTCTGGACGAGCCGGTGGACGGTCTTGACCCGGTGATGCGGCGGCAGGTATGGAGTCTGATTCTGTCCGATGTTGCCCAGCGGGAGACCACGGTTCTCATTTCCTCCCACAACCTGCGGGAACTGGAGGACATCTGCGACCATGTGGGTATTATGGACAAGGGGCAAATGCTCCTGGAAAAGAGCCTTGCATCTATGCAGGGAAACACCGTCAAGCTGCAAATGGTAGGCGATGCCCCCGAGGGATTGGATATCCTCCACACCGCCACATCCGGTCGGCTGAACACCTTAGTGGTGCGGGGTACCCCTGAGGAAGTGCAGGCAAAAGTTTCCGCCTGCAAGCCCGCTTATTTTGATATTTTACCCCTGTCTTTGGAGGAAATTTTCATTTACGAACTGGGAGGTGTGGACTATGCCGTCAAAGATATCCTTCTTTAAAATGGTCCCCCTTATGTTTTTTCTGTTTTCACTATATTTCCTCTGTCGCCGGAAGAAATCTTCCCATTCTGATTGAGAGGTGTGCGCTATGAAGTCTAAAACATCTTTTATCCATAAAATCGCACTGAAAAAGGACATCACCCGATATGCACCGATTTGGGGCATTTACACGGTATTTTTACTACTGATGCTATTCGAATTGGGCAGTTATAACGCACCGGTCATTGCTGACAATCTATTGGATTTCCTTCAGTCCATGACTTGGGTTAATGCCCTGTATGCCGGTGTCTGCGCCGCATTCCTGTTTATGGATCTGTTTAACGGACGGCTGTGCAATGCCCTCCACGCATTTCCGGTGCGCCGGGAGCATTGGCTGACCACCCATATCCTGTCCGGATTCCTGTTCAGCTTTGTGCCGAATCTGCTGACAACTGCCCTGGCAAGTCTGATGTTGCAGGAATATGCCTATATCGCTCCCATTTGGTTGGCAGCCACCACACTGCAATACCTATTTTTCTTCGGTTCTGCAGTACTGTGCGCTGTATGCGCCGGAAATCTCTTTGGAATGGCAGCACTCTATGGCATTTTTCACCTGATTACGCTGCTCATTGCCGGTCTTGCCGAACTGTTTTACGAGCCGTTTCTGTACGGTGTCAAGCTAAACATTAACACCTTCACCCGGTTTTTCCCCTTAGATCAGATGAATGCATTTCAATATGCGGAATTTGAAATTGATCACAGTACCACACTGCCCTCAGGCGAGTTTCACGGTCTTATAGGTAAGCAATGGTTGTATGTGGGACTTTGTGCCGCTGCCGGCGTTATATGCCTGGCGCTGGCTTGGCTGGTATACAGGAAACGGAATTTGGAAGCTGCCGGCGATCTGCTGTCAATCAAACGGCTGTCTCCTTTGTTCCTTCTGATTTGCACCGTGGGAGCAGGGTCTGTTTTATATCTGTTCTCCGGCGCTTTCGGAACTGAAAGCTATGTGTTTATGGCTGTGGGTACAATCATTGGCTATTTTGCCGGCAGTATGCTGCTCAACCGGACTGTAAAGGTGTTTACAAAGCGATCGCTGTTGGGCTTTGTCATCATTGTAATTGTGATCACGGGTACTATGCTGCTGACCCGATTGGATCCTCTGGGTATCAGCCGATATATGCCTGCTCTTGATAAAATCGAAAGCGCCGCAGTGATCGGCGCGGATAAGGGATATTACTACTCTCCTACCGACTCTACGCTCTCTTATACAGGCAAACCCAATGACAGCGGTTTTCAAATAACGGATCAACAGGAGCTGAGCGATTTACAGGATTTCCATAAGGAATTGATCCGCATCCGTCCCAACCTGAAAAACACCCCTTTGTGCGAAGTCAATATCTGTTACACACTGAAAAACGGTCGCATCATCAACCGGTATTACAAGGTAGAACAAAACAGCGAGCTGGGCAGACGCGCCGGAGAGTATTTCAATGATATGCGGTATATTTTCGAGATCAACAATCCTCAACTGCTGTATGAAGTATTTGAAAGTGTGACAATTGAGAGCTACGATGGAGAAAAAAGTCTTTCTGTAAAGCTGACTGATCAAGATGAAATCACGGGTCTTATGGATGCCATTCAAAAGGACTGTGACGCAGGTCTGATGGCGCAAAACTGGGCATATCACGGAAAGTACGAGGAAAACTACTATCTGGATTTCTCTGTGGATGACAAAGCCTCGGAAACCCTTGGTTGGAATGTCAGCCGCAAGCATTTGCGAGTGTGGACCAATTCTGTCAATACAACGGCTTATCTGCAGCAGATGATCGCTGCACACGCAGAAGAATAACAGAAAACACCCTCGGTGAAAACCGAGGGTGTTTTTCATTTAGTTGTTGACCGGGTGATGGCAACCGGGACTGTTGATATCCATTGCCTTGAAGGTATAGCCGTTGCACAGACCCCATGCAATGATCCGCTCTACTGCGTCCACGCTGAAGCCTCTGGTATCGTGCTGCAGAACCACGGAATTGGTTCTGTTGGACACACCCTTAACCACATTTTCGAATACCTCATCCGCCGTCTTGGCGCCGCCGGCATCGTTGCTATCCACATTCCAATCAAAATACTGGAAGCCTTTTTCTCGAAGCGCCTTGGTAAGACGGGTCATAATGCCCTTATTGTAGGCGCTGCTGATGGTATTGGAACTGCCGCCCGGGAAACGGGTCAGCATCGTTTGAATACCGGTATGTTGATAAATCAAATCCTGCATAGCATACAGGTCCTTAAAGAATGCATCGTCGCTGGCATAGATCTCACTGTAACGGTGGGTATAAGTGTGGATCGCAATAGAATGTCCCTCCCGGGCAGCACGGGCAACGATGTCCATATTTTTGGTGCCCACCACAAAGAAGGTAACCTTCACATTGTACTTTGCCAACACATCCAGAAGTCTTTCCGTATGCTCGCTGGGACCGTCATCAAAGGTCAGATAGATGGTCTTACCATTGGGTTCGATGGCGGTACCGCCGGTGGGTAGGTCGATTTCCGGCTGTTCAGCGTCGCCGTTTTCTCCGTCAGGAGGTGCCGGTGTATCCTCCGGTGTTTCCTCGGTCTCTGTTTTGGGGATCACATAGACGGTCCTATCCAAATTGGTAGTCAAATTCTTAGAATTGGTAACGGTATACTGCAAGGTATAGATACCGGATGTCAAATTATCCACTGCACCGGTGACTACCACAGATGTGGTCAGATCGCCGTCATCCATATCCGTTGCAACATAACCCGGCTCTTGGTAGTTATCCCCCGCCAGAATAAATGCCATCTGTCCGCCCTGCAGCTGGATCTGCGGATAGGCAGGATCCATATAGCGGATGGTGCGAGTGACGGTAGTGGTGTTACCGTAGGTATCGGACACAGTATAGCTCACCACGCCGTCCGCCTCCCGGCGGATGACCCGGTCGGTCAGGTCGCCATCGTAATTATCGGTAGCGAGGAAACCTTCTTCTTTATAGGGCTGTCCGGGCAGAGTATAGGAATTGGGATTTTCGGTCAGTGTGATAACCGGTTTTTGAGAATCCACCACATGAACATGGCGGTACTCGGTGCGCACAGCGCCATCCGTCCGGGCAATATACTTGATAAGATATTTTCCGATCCGGTTGGTATCCACCCGTCCGGACACTTCAACAGAAATCGCTGCGCCACGCTTGCTCATAGCCGTTGCACCCGGCTCTTGATATTCCTGTCCGTATTCCACATACATATTCTGCTGGTCGTTCAGTGTGATAGTCAATCGTCCCAAACCATCCAGCATACGAAACGCAGCGGCACCCACAGTAACACCCATCAGTGCCAGCGCGCAGATCAGTATAATAACAATTGCTTTTTTCATTCTCTGTGTCTTCCGTTCCTCGGTTGCTGATATGGTATATTATACTCCCGTTTACATAAGACTGCAAGAGAAAAATCAAAAAGCGGACGAAAATTTTCGTCCGCTTTTCTCAAATGCGTTTGTACAGGCACATCTCAAAAGCAATGCCGTTTTCTTCGCCGTTTTGCAGTACCTGTTCCATTTTCCACTGAGGATCTGTATCCAAATTCGGAAAAAAGGTATCGGATTCCGGCTGGGTATGAACCTTGGTAACATAGGCGGTGTCGCAATAAGGCAGCATTTGCTGATAGACACTGCCGCCGCCAATGACCATCGCCCGTTGGGCGGATTTTGCCAGTTCCACTGCTTCTTCCGGACTGTGGCAGATCACCACATCTTCGATGGCAATATCCTGTCTAGTAAGCACTACATTGACACGATTAGGAAGAGGTTTTCCGCCGGGGAAGTCCGCCAAGGTCTTTCTGCCTACGATCACCATAGCGCCCCGGGTCGTCTCCCGGAAGAATTTCCGGTCAGCAGACAGTGCAACCGGCTGTGTGCCGCCGGCGCCGATTCCCCAATCATCATAAACTGCAACGATCAGTTCCATAGAGCACCTCAAATCGCCATAGGGATTTCAAAATCAAAGGGATGGAACTGGTAATCCTCCACCTTGAAGCTGTCCTTGGTGAACTGGTAGAAATCGGTGATGGTGGGATCCAATGTCACCTTGGGTGCTGCAAAGCCTTCATTCTCCAGCATTGCCTTGACAGCAGGAATGTGCCGGTCATAAATGTGGCAATCCGCAATCACATGAACCAGCTCACCGGCTTCCAGTCCGGCCACCTGCGCCATCATCATCAGCAGCATGGAATACTGCACCACATTCCAGTTATTGGCAGTAAGCATATCCTGAGAGCGCTGATTTAAGATACCGTTGAGGGTGTTACCGGAGACATTGAAGGTCATAGAATAAGCGCAGGGGTACAGGTTCATCTCGTGCAGATCCTGGAAGGTGTAGATATTGGTGAGGATCCGGCGGGATGCGGGATTGTTTTTCAGATCATAGATCACTCGATCCACCTGGTCGAACATACCCTCTTTATACTGGTGCTTGACACCCAGCTGGTAGCCGTAGGCTTTGCCGATGGTGCCGTCCTCCCCTGCCCATTCGTCCCAAACATGGCTGCCCAGATCTTCGATCCGGTTGGACTTCTTCTGCCAGATCCAAAGCAGTTCATCCAGCGCAGACTTCCAGTAGGTGCGGCGCAGGGTCATAATGGGAAATTCCTCTTTCAGATTATAGCGGTTTACCACACCGAATTTCTTCACAGTATGCGCAGGTGTGCCATCCGCCCAGCGGGGACGGACCTCCAGGTCGGTATCGTAAAAACCGTTTTCGAGAATATCCAAACAAGTTTGGCGGTACAATTCATCTGCTCTGCTCATAGGTTTCCCTCCGGAAGTTTATTTTTCTACATTGTATCATATTCATTTCAAAATTCCAACAAAAAAATAGGGCAATACCAAAAAAGTATCGCCCTATTTCATTTAGTCCATATTGGGCAGGTAGCTGAAGCCCTTTTGCAGTTCCTCTTCGGTGGGAGCATAGTTGGTCATCTTACCGTCGTGGAACTTTTCATAAGCCACCATATCAAAGTAGCCTGTACCGGTCAAGCCGAAGAGAATGGTCTTCTCCTCGCCGGTTTCCTTGCACTTGAGGGCTTCGTCGATGGCAACCTTGATGGCGTGACTGCTCTCGGGTGCAGGCAGGATACCCTCTACCCGGGCAAACTCCTCAGCTGCCTTAAACACATCGGTCTGGGACACGCTGACAGCCTCCATCAGCTTATCATCATAAAGCTGAGACAGTGTGGGGTTCATTCCGTGATACCGCAGACCACCGGAGTGGGTGCCTGCAGGAATGAAACCGCTGCCCAGGGTATACATCTTAGCCAAGGGGCAGACCATACCGGTATCACAGTAATCGTAGGCATATTTGCCTCTTGTGAAGCTGGGGCAGGTCTCCGGTTCAACCGCAACAATCCGATAATCAGCCTCGCCCTTGATCTTCTCACCCATAAAGGGTGCGATCAGACCACCCAGATTGGATCCGCCGCCGGCGCAGCCGATGATGATATCCGGCTTGATGCCGTACTTGTCCATAGCGGTCTTGGTCTCCAGACCGATGACGGTCTGGTGGAGCATAACCTGGTTCAGCACACTGCCCAAAACATAGCGGTAGCCGGGTGTTTTTGTAGCAATCTCCACTGCCTCGGAAATAGCGCAGCCCAAGCTGCCGGTGGTGCCGGGATGCTCGGCAAGAATCTTCTTGCCCACCTCAGTTTCCATAGAAGGACTGGGTGTGACAGATGCACCATAAGTGCGCATGACCTCACGACGGAAGGGCTTCTGCTCATAGGACACCTTGACCATACGAACCTTACAATCAAGACCCAGATAGGCGCAGGCCATAGAAAGCGCAGTGCCCCACTGACCGGCGCCGGTCTCGGTGGTAACACCCTTTAATCCCTGCTTCTTGGCATAGTATGCCTGGGCAATGGCGGAATTCAGTTTGTGAGAACCGGAGGTGTTGTTGCCCTCGAATTTATAGTAGATCTTTGCAGGAGTCTGGAGCTTTTCCTCCAGGCAGTAGGCGCGGACCAAAGGTGCCGGACGGTACATTTTGTAAAAATTCCGAATCTCTTCGGGAATTTCAAAGTATGCGGTGGTGTCGTCCAATTCCTGTGCGATCAGTTCATCACAGAATACGGGTGCTAAGTCCGCCGCGGTCATAGGCTTTTTGGTTTTGGAATCCAGCAGGGGCGCAGGCTTATTCACCATATCCGCCCGGAGATTGTACCAATATTTCGGCATCTCACTCTCTTCCAAATAGATCTTGTAGGGAATTTCTCTGTTTGCCATTTTCATTTGCTCCTTTTCTTGAATTCGGGGCAGAAAAACAAAAAACCCGCCCCAACATTCGCTGGGACAGGAATAATCCTGCGGTGCCACCCGGCTTGACGCTACGCGCCCACTTTACGCTTACTAACATAAGCTGACCTTTGGTTACGGAGGGTCTGCTCCGGCGCACATACTTGGGTCACCCCGTTCCGCTTGCCCTCGGAAGTCCATTCGGCATTACACTTTCTGCCGCAATCCCACCACCTGCGGCTCTCTGAAAGAAAGGAGGCAATGCCTACTTACTCTTCCTCATCGGTTTGCTGTATTGTAGCATAGCGCCAAAGCTTTGTCAAGTCGGGTTCTTTACAAAATTTTTACAGTTCCTTTTTAATATATTCAGCATTGAATTTACATTTTGCGGTAAAATACTTACAAAATAAAAAAAGGAGTGCTGACAATGTACGAACCTTTTGAAAATCAGGAAATCAACCCCCGGGAGGAACAACCGATAGAACGGGCACAAGAAGCGCAGACTTTAGAGGAGCCATACACGCCGCTCCCCGAGGTACCATACACACCGCCTGCAGAGGAACCGGTCTATCCATACACACCGCCCAAAAAACCGAAAAAAGGTTGGACAGGCGGCAAAGTGGTGGCAATTGCGCTGGTGTGCAGCCTACTGGGTGGCGCGCTGGGTGCCGGTGGCATGCTGTTGGGCAGCAAGTTGTTGGATGCAGCGGATGACTGGGATGATGATCGTCGATCCCCTTCCCAATCCGGCAACACCACCGTATTGGAGGGTCTGCGTGAAAATGCCGTTATCGACACCACCAAGATCGACACCGGAAAACTGTTGTCTCAAGCTGAGGTCTATGCCGCCAATGTCAATTCTACGGTAGGCATCACCACCTCCATCACCACCAACTACTGGGGATATCAGACCACCTCCGCTGCCTCCGGTTCCGGTTTTGTTTTCAGCACGGACGGCTACATCCTCACCAATTACCATGTGGTGGAGGATTCGGACACCATTACCGTTACGATGTATGACGGCAAGACTCACGATGCAAAGCTCATCGGTTACGACGAGGGCAACGATGTTGCCGTGCTGAAGGTCGAAGCAAAGGATCTGGTGCCTGTTGTGCTGGGCAATTCCGAGAATGTGAATGTGGGCGACAGCGTGGTGGCCATCGGCAATCCTCTGGGTGAGCTGACCTTCTCTCTGACCTCCGGTGCCATCAGCGCAAAGGATCGGGAAATCACCATGTCCAACGGTGCCACCATGCAACTCATGCAGACAGACTGCGCCATCAATTCTGGCAACTCCGGCGGCGCGCTGTTTAATCTGTACGGCGAAGTGATCGGTATCACCAATGCCAAGTACTCAAGCAGTTCCTCCTCCAGCGCCTCTATCGACAATATTGGCTTTGCCATTCCCATCAACAAGGCCCGGCAAATTGCCGAAAGCATCATCGAAAAGGGTTATGTTTCCAAACCTTATGTGGGTCTGTCCGTTGCCACTGTCAGCGCTGAGACGCAAAGCTATGGGCTTCCCCAAGGTGCCGCGGTCAAATCCGTTGCTGAGGACTCCCCTGCTGAAAAAGCCGGACTAAAGGTCAATGACATTATCACCCATGTAGATGGTAAAGAGATCACCGGCAGCTCCCAGCTGGTGAGCACCGTGGGAAATGCCGCTGTAGGCGACACATTTACTCTCACTGTCTACCGGCAAGGCGCTACCTTAGAGCTGTCGCTCACTGTCGGGGAACAGATTCAGTCAGCAAAACAGGAAAATCCCCAGCAGCAGCAGCAACAACAGCAAACACAAAGACCGCAACTGCCGTGGGGATACTAATCCAACACGAATATGATTTAAGGGCGTGCTACCGATGGTAGCACGCCCCTTTTAGGTTTCAATTATTCTTCTTTGGGTTCTTCGTTTTCGGCAGGATCTTCAGCTACAGGTGCAGGTTCCTCGGTCTTTTCAGCCTCGGGAGCAGCTTCCACTGCAGCCTTTGCCTTCTTTTTCTTCTTGGAAACAACAACGATCACAACCACAACAACCACGAGAACCAGAACCGCAGCGGCAGCAATGATGATGATCATAGGATCGATCTGCAGACCGCCATTGTCGGTCTGCTGATTGTTGCCGCCAGAGATCTCCTCTTCCTCTTCTGCAGGATTATTGTCTCTCAGGTAGACGACCATCTTCTTACCGGGTTGCTTGTTTTCCACGACACCGGTATCGATTCTGTCACCGTTGGCAGGCAGCTTGAACTCCTCGATAACTTCCTCGGACACCTTGGTGTCGCCGTCATAATAAGCAGCCATCAAAGAGTAGGACTTTTCGCTCTGGGTCGCATTCAACCAGGACAGACGGTAACCAACATTCCCCTCATAACCTTCGTTCTCTGCCAGCTCCATACCGGTCTTGGCATTGTAGGTATAGAAGTCGGTGGTCACCTTGGTGGGATACAGCTTGTAATCATCCAGCAGAACAGCAGCGCCGGAGGGGTTCTTGATAGACATGGACACGCTGTAAACAGGGATATCCATATCCGCAGTAGCAATCTTCTTTGCCTTGCCAACTACCTTGCCCTCTGCATCATACACATAGTAGTCACAGGTGAAAGCATCTGCAGTGGTGAAGTCAAAATCGCGGATGAAAGTGTACTTGGCGCCGGCGGTCAAAGTAACACCGGACAGTTCCACATATTCACCCTTCTGATCATAGTAGACCTTTGTACCTACGACCTTGATACCGCCATCCTTACCCTTCTTCTTATCAGGAACGGCATTGAGCAGGATCATTTCATCGTCTTCGGCTGTATCGGAAGGGATCGTGATAGTCACTTCCCAAGCCTGATGCTTGGCGTAGTGATCGCCGGATTGAATATTCTTGGGCAGTGTAACATTCTTCAGCAGATAGCCGCCCTTGATCTCCAAAACCTTATTGTTTGCATTGGTGGGGTCAGCAATCACAACAGCAGAACCGGTACCCTGCTTCTTGTTTTCCCAACAAGCGGCAGGTTTTGCGTTATCGTAGTTGTACTCGGTGCCGACCTCGAACTTCTCAAAGGTCTCCTGATAAGAAGCATTGACACGGAAGTACTCGCTCACACGGGTGATGACAGGCATTACATCAGCGGGGGTCTCTACCCAGTAGCCATAAGTACCCACATCCAAAACCTTGGCATCTTCAATGATCTTGCCCTTGGGGAAGGTCACAGTCTCGCCGTTGACGGTGAAGGTGGGATCGGCAGCGTCCTTGACCTTGAAGTCTTCCAGCTTGATTTCGTTGTCATCAGGGGTAATACGCCAAACATTTCTGCCGTTGGCATACATACCGGACAGAACGAAGGAGTGGTTCCAGTTGGTGTCCACGGCAATGGGCTTGCGGTCAGCATAGCCGACAAGATCAGACACCTGACGCAGGCAGTCGTCGACGATCTGCAGAGCATCGACATACTTATCCTCATCCTCATACCACTTGCCATCGGATTCATCCTTGGTCCTGCAGTCCGATGACAAAATGTAGCCATAGATCGCTACGGGATCCAAAAGGCTGGTGTGGAATACCAGCTCAGAATAATAGGGCGTACGGACATAGGGGTTTTTGTCCTCCTCGTAGTAAGCGTGGGCAAACCACCAGGACACGTCTTGATCGGCAGACAGATAAATGTTCTTAGCTGTATTGGCTTCGTAGATAAATCTATTGAATGCGTTATTCTCAAAAACAGCATCTACGCGGGTCTTAATCGTATTATAAGTAGGCTCATTCTTATCTACAAAGAAAGTAGTGCTGGGACGGTAAGAGTAGAAGTTCTCGTTACTTGCATTACCGGGGGTCTCGCGGATACCGCCCTGGCTGGTAGAGATCCAAGGCTTGGAATCCCTGGCGGTGTAGTCACTGACAACAGCATCGGGATAATACTTCCACACAGGCGCGCAGCACTCGGTAATGATATCCGCCTGATAGTTCTGCAAAACTACGTTCCAAATCTCACGAGAAGCGGCGTATTCAGAACCGGACTTGGGATGGATAGAATAGATCTCCGGGGTTTCCTTCGTAGCGGGAGAGTAGAACTTGAAGCCGCGCTCCTCCAGCTGGGGACGGATCTTTTCCTTGTAAGCGGGATTGTTCACGATCTTGTCATACACCAGAGGATCTTTAGTGTAGAAATCGCTGTGGATATAGTATTGGTTAATAGGCAGGTACTCCACATCGATGATCATGCCATCCAGCTTACCGCCGATGCGATAATACTCCTTCATAAATCCATCCACCCACTCGGAAACCAGAGGCGGGACTTCTTCCTGGAAGCAAACATCTGCCAGCTGGCCGACAGCAGTTGCCACCATATTGAAGTTGATGTGACGGGCACCTTCGGGATAAGTGTCAAACAGATCCTTCAGTTCCGCTGCCAATTCAGTATAATCATCAGTGGCGGTAACTCCCAACGCAGGCGCGTAGGAATTGGCAACACCATTCTTGATGGTATCCGGATTGGTCCAGAAATAAGGGGTGTAGTACACATTGGTGTAGTCATCGTGAGGCAGGTCACCCCAGTTGACCAGCGTAAAGGGTTTCTTTGCCGGCTCTTCCGCATAAGACATAACGCCCATAGGGATCAGCATAGCAATGATCAGTAAAATTGCGAACAGTTTTTTCATCTTTGATCTCCTTCCATTTATATGGGTATCCACATTATTACTTATACTACAAAAAAAACATCAGGTCAATCTTTTTTTGTCCAGATATATACCAAAAAATACCCCTGTTGCCTTTTCGGGCAACAGGGGTACATTTTGGTGTTATTCTTCAGTGGGTTTCTCGGTTTCGGGAGTCGTATCGGTAGCCTTTGCTTTTTTCTTCTTGGAAACTACCACGACTACAATTACCACAGCTACAATTACCGCAACAGCGGCAGCGATGATGATAATCATAGGATCGAACTTCTGACTGTCATCGGTGGAAGTATTGGCATTGTCACCACCGGAAACATCATCGTCCTCCGGTTCAGCAGGATTGTTGTCCTTCAGGTAGATCTTCAGAGTCTGACCTTCGGTGTTTTCCACCGTTCCGGTGAGGACACTTTCCGTGCCGGGTGCCATCTTCACTTCCTGAACAGCCTTTTCCGTCACCAGGGTTTCGCCGTTATAGTAAGCAGCCATAACGGTGAAGGACTTCTCGGTCTGCGTGCCGTTGAGCCAGGACAGGCGGTAGGCAACATCGCCGTTGTGTGCCTTCTCCTTGTCTGTGATCTGCATACCCGTCTTAGCATCGTACAGATAGAAGTCAGTAGCCACAGAGGTCTGGTACAGCTTATAATCGTCCAACAGAACAGCCTGACCGTTTATATTCTTAACGCTCATGCTGACACTGTAGATAGGAATATCCATCTTGGCAAGGGCAATATTCTTGGCTTTGCCCACAATCTTGCCCTCTGCGTCATAGATGTAGTAGTCGCAGGTGTAGGCATCTTCTGTGGTGAAGTCCATTTCCCGGATAAAGGTATATTTTGCACCGGCGGTCAAGCTGACACCTGCCAGCTCCACATACTCGCCTTTTTGATCATAATAGACCTTAGTGCCAACGACCTTAAATCCACCGTCAGTTGCTTTCTTCTTCTCCGGACCGGAATTGAGCAGTACCAACTCTGCATCCGCTGCCAGATCAGAAGGCAATGTGACCGTCACTTCCCACGCCTGATGCTCTGCGTAGGTATCACCCGCTCTGACATTTTTAGGCATCTTCACATTCTTCAAGGTATAGTTGCCCTTGAGCTCCAGAACCTGATTGTCTGCGTTGGCGGGATCTGCGATCACGATGGCACTGCCTGTTCCCTGCTTCTTATTCTCCCAGCAGCTTGCGGGCAATGCGTTATCGTAATTGTATTCTGTGCCGACCTTGAAGCCTTCAAAGTTTTCGCCGTAGGCAGGATTCTGCTTGTAGTAGTCCACCGGTCTGGTGATAACAGGCATTACATCCTTTGCCGTTTCGACCCAGTAACCGCAAGTGCCGATCTCGGTGATCTTGCTGTCTGCAATAATCTTGCCGCCGGGGAAGGTTATAGTTTCACCGCCGGCACTAAAGGTAGGATCGTTGCCTTCAACCTTAAAAGCTTCCAAAGAAATCTTGGAGGCATCGGGGGTAATACACCAGTAATTCTTGCCGCCGGAGTACATACCGGACAGAACATAGTCACCGTTGAAAGTGGGGGTTACAGCAATAGGCTTGCGGTCTGCTGCGCCCACAAGACGGGTCAACTCCACCATCGCCTCATTGACAATGGTCAAAGTGTTCTGGTACAGCTCCTCATCCGTTTCCCCATCGTTTTTGCAGTCCTCCGGACGGAGGTAGCCCAGGAACACCGTGGGGTTCAGCAGACCCAGGTGGTACAAGGTTTCCGTATAATAGGCATTTCTGGAGTCCTCATTATAGACATACGGGGCGATCCACCAGTCCACATTGCCGTTATCTGCAGCCAGATAGCCAGTCTTGGCAATGTAGGTTTCATACTTAAATCTGCCAAACTGAGTGGTTTCATAAACGGTCTTCGTATAACCGGGCAGGGTGTTAAAGGTACCGGCAGCATTGAACTTGGTATTGGGTCTGACGGTATAGAAGCTTTCGTTGCTGGAATTGCCGGCAGTGGCGATCTTGCCGCCAGCACCGACCACACCGCCAGCATCGCTGATCTCCTTCAGCCAAGGATCTACATCCTTGGAGGTATAGTCACTGACGATGGCATCGGGATAATACTTCCACAAGGGAGCGCAGCAATCGGCTACCGTTTGTCCCAGGTAGCTTCGCATTACGGTATCCCAGATACTGCGGGAAGTGGCATACTCCGAGCCGGAATTGGGATGGAGGCTGTAGATCTCAGGGGGTCTCCTTGGTGGCAGGAGAATAGAATTTAAAGCCTCGCTCCACCAGTTGAGGACGAATTTTTTCCGTATAGATAGGATTTTTAACGATCTTGTCATAAATCAGCGGGTCTTTACTGTAAAACTCGCCGTGAATATAGCTGGCATAGATGGGCATATACTCCACAACGGTGAACATACCGTCGATCTTGCCGCCGATGCGCTTGTATTCGGCGAAGAACTGCTCCACCCAACCGGAAACCAGCGGTACAGCGCCGTCCATAAAGCAGGCATCCTCAATGTTGGCATGGACTGCATCGTGTACCATACAGCAGTTGATGAAACGGGAGCCCTCGGGAACCTTATCGAAATACTCCTTTAGATTCTCTGCAAGGCCGGAAATACCGGAACCGCCTAAGCCCGGACAGGACACATTGGCAACACCCTGCTGAATTTTAGATGCATTTGACCAGAAAAAGGGTATATAGCACACATTGGTATACTCGTTTTCAAATTCTGACCATGTGAGCAAACAAAACGGTTTTGTCTCCACCTCTTCCGCGCGAGCTGTCAAACCCATAGGAAGCAGCATTAATATCACCAAGATACATGAAAAAATCGTTTCATAGATGTCCCCTCCGATTTATTCTTCTACTGTCATAGATACTATAAAAACAGGTTTGCGTCAATTCCTGTTGTAAAATACCGGTGGATATCACAAACTCTCGTTGCTGCTTTTTACAGAAAAAGGGCGCGCCTGTTACGGCACGCCCTTTTGGAGTTCAATTATTCTTCTTTGGGTTCTTCGGTTGCGGGAGCGGGTTCTTCAGCAACAGGTGCAGATTCTGCAACCGCCTCAGGCGCAGCTTCTACAGCCTTTGCCTTCTTTTTCTTCTTGGAGACAGCCACAATCACGATCACCACAACTGCGATCACTACAACTGCGGCAGCGGCGATGATAATAATCATCGGATCCAACTGCAGACCATCACCGGCGGGGTCCTTTGCGTTATTGCCGCCGGGAGCAAGCTCATCGTCATCCTGTTCGGGAGGATTGTTGTCCTTCAGGTAGACCTTCACGGTCTGACCTTCGGTAACCTCCACTGTACCGATGAGGACATCCTCGGTACCGGGAGTCATCTTCAGTTCCTGAACAGCCTTCTCGGTCACCAGCGTATCGCCGTTATAGTAGGCAGCCATAACTGTGTAGGACTTCTCGGTCTTTGTAGCATTCATCCAGGACAGGCGGTAGACAACATTGCCGTCATACGCCTTGTCGATCTCCTTGATCTCCATACCGGTCTTCTGATCGTACAGATAGAAATCGGTGGCAACGGAATCCTGATACAGCTTGTAATCGTCCAGCAAAACAGCATTGCCGGTCACATTCTTAACGCTCAGGTTGACAGCATAGATAGGAATCTCAATCTTGCCGATGGCAATCTTCTTAGCCTTGCCTACAACCTCGTTCTGTACATCATAGATGTAGTAGTCACAAGTGAAGGCGCCCTCTGTGGTGAAGTTCATCTTCCGGATGAAGGTGTACTTTGCGCCGGGGGTCAGTGTGACACCTGCCATCTCCACATACTCGCCGTCCTGGCTGTAATAGACCTTGGTGCCAAGGATCTTGAAGCCGCCGTCGGTAGCCTTCTTCTTCTCCGGGACGGAGTTCAGCAGCAGGATTTCTGCCTCAGCAGAGATGTCGGTGGGCAAGGTGATTGTAACCTCCCAGGCTTGCCGCTCGGCATAGGTGTCACCGGCGATGATGTTGGTGGGCATCTTGCTGTTCTTCAGAGAGTAGGTACCCTTCAGCTCCAAAACCTTATTATCGGCATTGGTGGGATCAGCAATCACGGTGCCGCTGCCGGAACCCTGCTTCTTGTGCTCCCAGGTGGCCTCGGGCAGTGCGTTGTTGTAATCATACGCAGTGCCGGCTTCATAAGCCTCAAAAGTCTCCTGGTAGGCAGGATACTCTCTGTAGTAATCAACGGGTCTGGTGACGGTAGGTACTACATCCTTGGCAGTTTCGATCCAGTAGCCGCAAGTGCCGATATCGGTGATCTTGCCGTCAGCGATGATCTTACCGCCGGGGAAGGTTACGGTCTCACCGCCCACGAAGAAGGTGGGATCGGTTGCGTCCTTGACCTTAAAGTTCTCCAAAGTAACCTTGGAAGTATCGGGAGTAATACGCCAATAATTCTTTCCGTTGGCATACATGCCGGACAGGACAAACTGGCTGTTCATATTGGGATTCACAGCGATAGGCTTACGGTCTGCATAGCCAACCACACGGGTCAGTTCCTTCAGACAATCGTTGACGATGGTCAGTGCAGTTTCATACTTTACCACACCGTAATCCTCAGCACTTTCAAAGCCTTCTTTATTGTCCAGCTTTTCCAGCTCTTCGCCGTAAACCTTTTTCACTATGCCGACAACTTCGTTCTGGAGGATGTATCCCAGATAGTAATCCGGGTTCAGCATACCGATGTGCAGCAGGGTCTCAGCATAATAAGGGGTGTTGGAGACGGACTTGGGATTATCCAATGCATACAGATAGTGGGCGATCCACCAGCTCACATGACCATTATCCGCTGCAAGATAGGTGTTCTTGGCAACGGTATCGTCATACAGGAACATGGTGAAGGGGGATTCCTCATATACAGACTTGTTGTAGGTGGGAATGGAATTGTAAACCGGACCGTTGTTGCTTCTGTAGAAGGAAGACCAAGGACGGACGGAGTAGAAATTCTCGTTATTGGAGTTACCGGCAGTGGTGAGGTTGCCGCCGGCACTACCGGCACCGCCGCTGTCGCCCACTTCCTTCAGCCAGGGCTTCACATCCTTGGAGGTGTAGTCACTGACAACGGCATCGGGATAGTAATCCCACAAAGGCGAGCAGCCTTCTGTGATACATTCATTCAGATGACTGCGCATTACGGCATCCCAAATAGAACGGGACTCAGCATATTCAGCACCGGAATTGGGATGGATGCTGTAGATCTCAGGGGTGTTCTCATTGGCGGGAGAATAGAACTTAAAGCCTCTCTCCACCAGCTTGGGACGGATCTCCTCCTGATAGACGGGATTCTGTGTGATCTTATGGTAGATCATAGGATCTTTTACAAAGTAATTGGAGTGGATATAGTAGTAGTTCAGGTCAAAATATTCCACGTCCACAACCAGACCGTCCAGCTTGCCGCCAATGGATTTATACTCTTTCAAAAATGCCTCCAGCCACATCTGGATCACAGGGACACCCTTGTCGATAATACAGGCATCTTCTGCAAAATGATGGAATGCGGACTGGGGCAATGTAAAGTTAAGATGACGTGTACCCTCAGGACGATCATCCATCATTTCTTTTATCATCGCAGCACCCGCTGGAATTTCATAGGTGTCGCCCAGCAAGACCGGTGCAAGCTCACCTTGCTCCAGCTTGGATTTATATGTCCACAGGTAGGGCATATCATAAACATATTCCCGTTGCTTTTCAGAGCCTGACCAGTTGACCATATAGAAACCTTTCTTCTCTGCGCCTTCCGCCTGGGCAACCAAGCCCATAGGGATCAGCATAGCAACGATCAGTAACATAGCTAGCAGTTTTTTCATTTCATTCGCTCCTTTTCTTGATTTTTTATAAAATCATATCGTAATTATAGCATAGATACCGCAAACTGCACAATATGGATTTTAGCAAATTCGATACAATTCGTTATACTTTTTTACACAATTTCGCTTTCAAACGAAACGAGGGGACGGCGCATCGTCCGTCCCCCACGAATCTGATTATTTACATTTCATCCTCAGGGATGTCGATCTTTCTTGTTTCGGAAAGGTCGGGATCCTCGGGATTTTCCGCTTGCAGCAAATCTTCCCGTCCTGCCAGCTTCAAAAGCCAAGCAGGAGAAGCTGCTGTCAGCTTCGGCTTGATGACCAGCAGGAACACTGCCGTCAGAATGCCCAACAGCACGATCAGAGAACCGATCACGATCAGTGCAATCACGCCGCCGCTAAGACCCTTCTTATCGACGGGTTCCGGATTGGGCTCGTTGTTGACACCGGGGTTGTTGTTGACATTGCCGCCGTCGGTGGGATCCTGCGGTGCGGGCTCGGCGCCGATGTTATCGAAATCGATGACACCGTCACTATTGCCGCCGTTACCGTTGTTGTCACCGGTGCTGCCACCGGAGCCACCGTTGTTGCTGCCGCCGTTGTTACCGGAATCGCTGTAGTTGCCATCGGGTGTGCCGCCTGCCATTCCCAAGCTGTAGCCAACAGCATTCCACTTGAAATCACCGTTGTCGTAGTTAGGACGGGTGGGCGCAGTACCATCCTGCACTTCAACGGCAACGATAATACCGTTGGAAGCATCCGCATCCGCAATACCGGTGGTAATGCCGTCCATACCGGGTGCCATCTGCACGGTCTTGATGACCTTGCCGGTCTTGGCATCATAAATACGGGCGACCTTGTACTGATTGGATGCATTCATCCAAGACAGACGGTAACCCACATCCTCTGTGCTTGCCGCTTCGGGATTTGCCAGCTTTCTGCCCAGCTCTGCATCGTAAAGATCCAGGCTGGCAGTCACACCGGTGGGATAGAGCTTATAATTATCGAACAGAACGGCATTGCTTGCGCCGGTGGTAGAAAGGCTGAGGGTGGTCACAGGGATGGCGGCGATTGCCATTGCAACATTGTCTGCGCCGCCCAGGCGGTTGCCTGTAGCATCATAGACGGTGTAGCTGCACTTATAGGCACCGTTTGTCCGGAAGTCCACTTCCCGCTTAACGGTATAGGTGCCGGCAGCCAAAGATACGCCGCTGAGCTCCTGGTAAGTACCTGCGTTGTCATAATAGACCTTGCCGCCGGAGATCTTCACACCGCCGTCGGTGCCTCCTGCGCTGAGAACCTTCACATCGCCGTAGTTGCCGGAAGGCAGAGTGACTGCGACCTCCCAAGCCTGCTGCTTGGCATAGTAGTCACCGGCTGTGATCAGCTGGACGATCTTGGTATTGGTGACGGAAGCATTGCCGGACAGGGCCAGAGCCTTTCCGCCGCCGTTTGCCTGAATCTTAGCAGAGCCGGAAATGTTCCAGAAGGTATCGGGAAGGACGGAATTGGCGGTAAATGCGCCGGTTTCATAGCTGTCGAAGGTGTCCTGGAAGGAGGGGTCATTCTGATAGCGGTCAGCGGTAGAAGTGATGACCGGTGCCACATTGGACGGAGTCTCGATCCAGTAGCCGCAGGTACCCAAATGGGTGACAGGACCGTCTTCAATGATTCTGCCCTGCGGGAAGGTAATGGTCACGCCGTTGACTGTGAAGGTAGGAGCCTTGTCCTTGACCTTAAAGTCCGCCTTGGATACTTCCTCTGTGTTCGGTGTCAGACGCCAGATGTTTCTGCCGCCGGCATACATACCGGAAATGAAGAAGTTTTCATTCCAAGTGATGGGGGTCACGATGGCTTTCCGGTCAGAGGTGCCCGCCACACGGGTCAGTTCAGTCAGCAGATCATCAACGACCTTCAGGTTGTATTCGTACACGCAGACATTGGGATCGGGATCGTCATAACCCTTGTCAATCACTTCACTTTGCAGAATATAACCGATAAAGGGATCGGCATTGGCCATACCCAGATGGTAGATCAGCTCGGAATAATAGGGGGTTCTGGAATAACCAGGGCCGTAAGTACCGTAGTTAAAGAAGGTGATCCAAGCATTGATCTTGCCGGTGTCGGTGGCAGAGAGCATATCCTTGAAACCGTTGATCTCCCAGTTGGTTCTGCTGAAGGGTGCATCGGCAAAATATGCATCGTTATAGCTGGCAGGCTTTTGGTACTTGGTGCGCTTGGTTCTGTTGCTCTCACTGGCATAGCCGTAGAACAGGTAACCGGTGGCGTAATCGTAGAAATTGTCGTTGGAGGAGTTGCCTGCCTTGGTGCCGTTGGATCCTACCTCTCCGCCGGTATGACCCATACTCTTGTTCCAGGCATAGCTGTCGCCGCTGGTATAGTCGGATACGACAGCATTGGGATAATACTTGATCAGAGGCTCATAGACAGACACGGTCATAGCCTTGGACCAAAGCTCACCGATTAACTGATTCCAAATGCTCTGAGAGGTGCTGTTGGCGCCTTCTTCTGAGCAGCTTTCAAGGGTCCACAGCTCGGAGCGGTAGGGATACTTGGACGGATTGGGATTGGTATAGAAAATAAAGCCCCGCTTCACAAGCTCCGGACGCAAATAGGTCTTGTAGAACTCGTTGTTTGCGATATCGTTATAAATGTTTTTGTTGGGATTCTTGGAGGCGGAATAATAATAGGAGTTGAGATAGTATGTGGAAGCATGGATGTACTCCAAATCCAAGAGGATGCCATCGAGCTGACCGCCAATGGACTTATACTCAGCGCAAAGGGCATCGATCCAGTTCTTGGTCAGTTCTATACCATGACTGACATCGATGACATCCTTAACGGTGGCGGTAAGCATTGTCCGCTGTGCCGCCAAGTTGATGTAGCGGGTACCTGCCGGACGCTTGTCAAAGTCCTCTTTCATTTTTTGCGCGATGGTCTTGATGTCGGTACCGTAGCTACCAACAGAAACCGCTATGCTGTCAGCGTTGGTTTTTGTGGGGTCGATCTCGGCTCCGTTGGTCCAGGAACCGGGCATACCATAGATGTATTTGTTATTACCCTCCGGTTGATCCCAGTTTACCATATAAAAGGGCTTAACAGTCACATTTTCCGCCTGGGCGGTAATGCCCAACGGGAAAAGAGATACCAGCATGACCAAGGTCAAAGCAAGTGCAATTATTTTCTTCATAGTTTCTCTCCTATTCGCTAAAAAATCTTCCGTTAAACCTTACGGTTACACATTGTAATTTATACTATAAAACTCACTTTGTGTCAATATTTTTTTGCACTAATGCACAAAAACCCTGCCGCTTTGAATTCGGCAGGGTTTTTGTAATTATTCTTCATTTACCTGTTTTACCTATTTAGCGGAAGGCTTTGAGAAATCTGTCAGCCGGGACAGCTTCTTGAGCCACGCAGGAGAGGTTTCCGTCAGCTTCGGCTTGACAACAAACATAAACACTGCCAGTGCGCCGCCCAACAGGACGATAAGCGCACCTACAACGATCAGTGCGACTGTGCCGCCGGAAATTCCCTCTTCCGTGTCATTGACGGTACCATTGTCTGCACCGCCCACATCGGACTCACTGCTTGTATTACCGTTGGCGTTGTTACCGTCACCTGCATTGGTATCGGAACCGCCGCCGATGATATCGAAGATGTTATCGCCTTCCTCACCTGCGCCATCGGTGGGTGGCGGTGTGATCTCGGATTCGGTATTGCTGCCGCCGCCCGCAGGCTTGGGTCCAACCGCAAGACCTATACTTTCTGCGGCGGTAGCGGTCCAGCGGAAGTTGCCGTTATCATAATTGGGAAGCGTGGGCACTGTGGTATCCTGCACATCCACCTTGATTTGAACCGGCTTATCCGTATTTGCTTGGACAACACCGGTGACAACACCATCCATACCGGGCGCCATTTCGATCTTCTTTAAGATGGTGCCGGTCTTGGCATCGTACACGCGGGCGACCTTGTACTGATCGGATGCATTCATCCAGGACAGGCGGTAGGCTGTATCGGATGTCTGCACGGCTGTGGAATCTGCCAGCTGTCTTCCCAGCTTCACGCTGTAAAGATCCAGCGAAGTGGTCACACCGATGGGATAGAGCTTATAGTCGTCAAACAGCACCGCATCATTGGCACCGGTGGTAGACAGGGTGATGCTGCTGACCGGGAGGTCAACCATTGCCATCGGGATATTTTCGATGCCGCCAAGACGGTTGCCGGCCGAATCGAAAACGGCATAGCTGCTCACAAACTTGTTGGCGGTGCGGAAATCCACCTCCCGGCGGACAGTGTAGGTGCCGGCAGGCAGAGATACCCCTGACAATTCCTTATACGCACCGGATTGATTATAGTACAGCTTGCCACCGGCGATCTTCACGCCGCCATCACTGCTGCCGCAGTTTAGGACTTTCACTTCGCCGTAGTCACCTGCAGGCAGAGTGATCTTCACTTCCCAAGCCTGCTGTTTCGCATAGTAGTCGCCGGCAGTGATGAGCCCGGGAACCTTGCTATTGGTAAGAGTGCCGTTGCCGGTGAGGGCAACTACCTTATTTCCGCCGTTTTCCACGACGGAAGCTGTCTGCAGCACATTCCAATAGGTGTCGGGCAGGACAGAATCGGCGGTGAAGGTGCCGACCTTATAGGTATCAAAGGTATCAGCAAAGGAGGGATCGTTCTTGTAGCGATCCGCAGTGGATGTGATAACCGGTGTCACATTCGCCGGTGTCTCCACCCAATAACCGCAGGTACCCACTTGCGTGACCTTACCGTCGGAAATGACTCTACCCTGAGGGAAAGTAATGGTCACATCCCCTACCCGGAAGGTGGGCGCGGTATCCTTGACCTTAAAAGCATCTTTGGACACCTTAGCGGTATCCGGGGTGACGCGCCAAATATTCCGTCCGCCGGCATACATACCGGAGAGAATGAAACCTTCGTTCCAAGTGATTGGCGTAACGATCGCCTTTCTGTCAGAAGCGCCCGCCACACGGGTCAGCTCCTTCATAATATCGTCGACTACCTTGAGATTGTAGTCATACTCACACGCATTGGGATCCGGATCATCATAAGTCCATCCAGCTTGCCGCCGATGGATTTGTACTCGGCAAGGAATTTGTCCAGCCACGCCTTGACCAGGGCAACACCCTGCTCCATATCCACCGCATCCTTAACGCTGCCAAAGAATATGGCTGTCATGGCATTAAAGCTCAAATGACGTGTGCCCGCAGGTTGGGCATCGAATTCTTTCTTCATAATTTGAGCAGCAGCTTTATAGTCATTTGTATCATAGGAGCTGAATAAGATTGCAACTTCTTTGGTGCTATCGGTGATATTGTTCTGATTGTACCAAGTGACAGGCATATCATACACATAGGTAAACTCTGACTGAATATCGCTGTCAATTTCAGAAAAATTTACCGTGTAAAATGGTTTTTGGGTAACCGTTTCTGCCTGCGCCACGATGCTCGCAGGAAACAGTGCCGCCAGCACAACGGCTGCCAAAAGCAACACTGTCACTTTTTTGTAAATTTTGTTTCTTTTCACAATCGTTCCTCCTGCAAAACGCTGTTATTTTCCATAATATATATACTATAAAACCAACTTTCTGTCAATGAAAATCCTGTATCGTCATACCGCTACGGCAACCGTTTTTCGCAAGAAAAACATAAAAACAGGATGTGCCTCTGGGCACATCCGGTAGTGCTTTATTTGGTTTCCTTGGGAGCTTTGATTTTGTTGAGTTTTTTATTCAGCGCCAACAGGTCTTCTTTCGTGAACTTCACATCCATCATACCACCAGCCATCGTCAGCAGCCGCAGCACGGTGAAGCCATTCATCATACTCATCATTTCCGGTGTGACCTCGAAGCCGGCCGCTTTCTTCTTTTCGCCCTTCTTGCCGCCACCCAGCATCTTGCCCATAAGCTTCATGAAGATCAGTTTGCCCCGGAAGGTAGAGATCACCGCGCCCATCTTGGAGTTCAGGGACAGTCTGCCCTCTTTCTCCTCGATATCAAACCAGTTGAGGATGGCACCCTCTTCCTTCAGTCGATAGTCCTCGTTAAAGGTATCCACCTTGCGGATGATACTATCATCGCGGTATTCACCGGCAACAGCCTCCAATTTGGTTTCGCCGACATTGGGAACATCAAAGTAGAAGAAGTGGTCAGCGGCTTCCTTCACGCCAAGACTCTCGCCGTTAGCAAACAGCTCCACCTTGGGCTGATTGGAGTACACGGTCACCTTGGTCACATCCTCCACCCGGTCCACATAGCGCTTGCCGCACAGGTGGACGAACGGCTCGTCAGACAGCCATGCCTTGTAAGCATAGAAGGAATCCTTCTTGTAGCTGCGGTCGAAGGTCACCAAACCCTTGTGGTTCTGTCCGTTCTCACCACCCTCAGCACGGGCATCGGCGCCGAAATCGAACATATTCCACACATGGGTAGCCCACATATACTTACGGGAGAACAGCTGCTTAATCAGCTCCTCGTGGTAATAGGACTGATACTCCTCGGTATAGTCGCCCTGACGGGGATCGGAGGTGTGCCAGTTCAGTGCCTCGCAGCCGTACTCGGAGCAGCCGATGGGGATGTTGGGGTGGGTGGCGTGGAACTTGTCAAACCAAGGACCGTTCATACTTGTCTCGCCGCCGTACCAGCCAAAATAGTGGTTGTAGGATACCACATCGGGAATCTGCAGGGAGGGATCGGCCATTTTGCACATGGACACCGCTGCGATGGTGGTCAGACGGGTCTTGTCCATCTGGTGACACAGGTCGTTGAGGATTCTGTGGTTTTCCAGCAAATCCTCGGTGCTGCCGCCGATGGAGATCTCATTGGAAAGACCCCACACCACGATGGAGGGGTGATTATAGTTTTGAGCAATGAGCTCCTTCATTTGGGAGATGGTGTTCTCACGGCCGGTGGGCATATGCTTGGAGATGTAGGGAATCTCCGCCCAGATCACCATACCACGCTCATCGCACAGGTCATAGAAGAACTGGTCGTGCTGATAGTGAGCAAGACGAATGGTGGTAGCGCCAACCTCGCAGATCAGGTCCATATCCTCAGTGTGGTGCTCCGGCAGCAATGCATTACCGATGCCCCAGCGGTCCTGATGGCGGGATACACCACGCAGGGGGTACTCTTCGCCGTTGAGGATAAATCCGCGATCGGGATCAATTGCAAAGCTGCGGCAACCGAAACGGGTGCAGACACTGTCGATGACTTCGCCGTTTTCCATCAGTTCCGCTTCCACGCAGTACAGATACGGATCCTTGCGACCGTGCCACTTGTGGGCATTTTCAAGAACAAAGTTTGCCTTGGTATCGCTACTCTCGCAAGAGGTGATCTCCTTTTCCTCGGCATCGTAAACGGTGTACTTCACAGTCTGACCGGCCTTGGCATCGGTGATGAATACCTCCACCTCTACATTGGCATTGTCACCGTCCATCACAGGAGTGACCTTGATGCCGGGAGCGCCGTAGTAGTCCAGGTCAAAGTGGGTGGCAGGCACACAGATCAGGTTCACATCCCGGTACAGACCGCCGTAGAAGGTGAAGTCTGCCATCTGGGGATAGACGATCTCATTGGCTGCATTGTCCACAGCGATCACCAAAAGGCTACTATCCCGCAGGTGGTCGGTCACATCCACACGCCAGGTGGAATAACCGCCGTCGTGGTGCGCAAGGCGCTTGCCGTTCATATACACATCGGCAGAGGAGTTAGCGCCCCGGATCTCCAGATAGTACTTCTCCGCCACAGGCAGCTGTGCCTTTTCCACGGTCTTTGCATAGTAAGCAGTACCGCGGAAATAATCGTTGCCGCCGTCCTGTCCGTCCACCGCATTCCAGCTGTGGGGAACATCTACCACTTCCCAACCGCTGTCAATCTGGGAAGGCACTTCAGTTGCGGTCTTGGAAAAAGACCACTTGCTGTTTAAGCTGATGATATTTCTCAAATTTCATTACCTCCATACAATATATAAGCTCAGCAAAACTGCCGCATCTGCCGAAGCAGATGCGGCAGTAATTCAATTATTGCTCAATTGCCTTTCTGGCTTCCAGCTCTTCGTTCATCTTAGCAAGGGTCTTCTTGTCCAGGTTGTAGACAAGACCCAGACCCACATACAGGAACACGCCGGCTACCAGGAACAGGATAGCCACCAGCTGACGAACCTCCAGTGCAAATGCCCAGTCAAACAGGGTGACATCGATCTCAGTAAAGACGCCGTTGGCATCGGGCTTTGCATTGTTCACATAGCCCATACCCTGCATAATGGTCAGCGCCACAGCGGGACCAACACCCTGGGCCAGCTTACGGAAGAAGGAGTGCAAAGAATAGACAACACCCTCTTCACGATTACCGGTCTTCCACTCATTGTAATCGATAGCATCGCCCATCATAGCCCAGGAAACGGTGGTGTAGATACCCAAGCCCAGCGCCATGATCAGCTGTGCAACAACATACATCATCAAGTCGATACCGGTGTTGTTCTCCGCAACGGGAACAATGCCCAAAGGTGCCAGCAGCAGAACAGCTGCACCCACCACATAGCAGACAGAACCGACGATAGACAGTTCCTTCTTGCCGTACTTGGTAACCATCTTACGGGCCAAAGGAGTAAAGACCAGGATGGGGATCATGGAGAACATAGTGATCAGACCGGAGATCTGCGCATTCTTGAAGTAGATCTGGAAGGTAACGGAAACAGCAGTGATTGCACCCTGCATACCAATGAACATACCCATAGCTGCCAGGGTTGCGCCCACAGCAGGACGGTTCTTGATGAAGTTGCCCATTGCCTTGAATACATTGAACTTGGGTTGATCCTCGTTTACATTCACCTCAGTATCCACGCGGATCTCGGTGTTCTTGATCATAAACTGGAAGCAGATAAAGCCCAGTGCACCCATCACCAGCGCAGCCACGAATACCATGGGGCCGTTCAAGGACTGGTCTTTATTGTAGACCAGGAAGGGCAGGATGACCATAGGTACCATATTACCGATCATAGAGCCGATGGAACGCCACGCGGAAAGGCTTGCCCGGTCAGCGGGCTCTTTGGAGATCAAGCTCAGCAGGCTGCCGTAAGGCACATTGGCCACGGTGTAAAAAGCATCCCAAATGACATAACCGGCCATAAAGATGATGATCTTTGCCCACTCGGGAGCGCCGGGTACGGGAATGAAGCAAAGGGCGCCGCCCACAATCAGACCGATAGAACCGGCCCAGATGTACTGCAAGAACTTATTTCTCTTGTACTTGCGTCTGTCGGAATCTACCATAGAGCCGATCAGCGGGTCATTGATGGCATCCCATACCTGCAAAATAACAATCAGCAGAGAATACCATGCGCTCAGGCCCATAACCTGGGTCCAGAACAGAGGCATAATGGTGCCCTTCAGGGCAAAACTCATATTACAGCCCAGGTCGCCGGCTGCATAAGCTACGCTGTCCCGAATGCCAAAGGGACGGCTCTGTTTTGTCGTTTTCACCGAGAAAACCTCCTAAACATTTTTACCAAAGAAACTCTTAAGTTTAGTTTCTTTTTTTACATTTTACCATACAGTTCCCCTTGCGAAAACAATAAATCTTTGCTATTATAATACATATCTCATTTATATTAGGGGGTGTCCGTGTGGAAAAGACATTTCTCTTTCTGCAGGAATTATTGAAAGATACCACCGGTATTCCTTTATCGCGGATTGCGGATAACAAAGCTGACCTGATTGGATTTCTGCAAAGGCAAACCGGTTATATTTTAAGCACTTTTTTTCTGGAAAATACCGCCTTATACCACTATATCTCTGATTCAAACAAACAAACAGATGCCATTTGCGAGTGGATCGCACCCGGCGACATTGTCTTTTTGCTTCACGCAGATTTCGCACAAAACCAAATCTTCATTTTGGGTCCTGTGCTGACCCAATCTTTTTCCCGGGAGCGCACAATACAAACGCTGGAACACCTTGGCATACCCGCAAAACAAAAAAGCAGCTTTTTGGAATTTTGCAGTGCGCTACCGGTAACGCAGAGCCATATCCTTTACCGTGCCGGCGAGCTGGTGATCGGTCATTTGACAGGTAAGAATCAACCTATGCAGATCATACAGGCGGAGATCCCGGAACCGGAGTCCATTCCTTTGCAGCCCGCGTTCTCTCCGGATTCAGACATCGTACAGATGCGGCAGGTAGAAAACCGCTATGAGCACAGTGCCGCCCTTACCGATGCTGTGCGGCAGGGCAATCTCTCTTTGGCGCTGCATATGATCGGTCGTTACGACCCCGATACCCAAACCCCTGTCCGAAATACAAACCCTTTGCGAAACGCCCAAAACTACTGCATCGTGTTGAATACCCAGCTGCGTCACGCAATGGAAAATGCGGGTATTCACCCCTTTCAAGTAGATCGGCTGTCCAACGAGATCGGTTTGGAAATAGAACAGCTTAAAAGCACAAAGCAATTGCCGGGTTTCTTTCAATCCGTCATTCGCCGGTACTGCCGTCTGGTGCAGGAATATGCATATCCGGACTTAAAGCCGCTGACCCATCTGGCGGTCACCTATATCAAGGAGCATCTGACAGATAATTTGACGGTCAAGGACACGGCAAAGGCACTGACCGTCAACGCCAATTATCTGTCTACCCTCTTCCATCGGGATATGGGAATGACTTTTATCGATTTCGTCAACAAAGAGCGCACCCAACAGGCCGCCGCCCTGCTTCACCACACAAATTTGCAGATTCAGCAAATTGCCTCCACGGTTGGCTACAACAACACCAGCTATTTTGCCAAACAATTTTTGCGTTTTCACGGCATCACCCCCAGCCATTACCGCCGGGAACGGCTGTAAAACCTACGCCATATGCCCCCTACTGTAAAACCCGACAGGTATGCAAGCCTGTCGGGTTTTCTGTTTCTCGTGTTACGGGCAATTCTATCAATACAGCTTAAAAAGTTCCACCACTTTCCGGGCGGTTTTGTACAAAGGACCTTCCAAGGTCTTTTGTACATTTTTCAGTTCCTGCCGGATTTGGATCCCTTGGGGACAGTGACTTTCGCATTTGCCGCAGCCAATGCAGTTATAGGCGGCGGTGGAGTCCTGCCGGGCGGCAGAGCACATAAAATGCTCCTTCAGACCGGCAAGCTTACCTTCGGATGCCACCCGGTTATAGGAAGCAAAGGCGCCGGGAATATCTACGCCCTTGGGACAAGGCATACAGTATCCGCAACCGGTGCAGCCTACCTTCATATTCGCATTGATGGCCGCCAGCACCTGAGAAAGCATCTCCTGCTCTCCTGCGCCCAGTTCACCGATTTCCGTGTTGGAAGCAGTCAGCACATTGTCTTGGAGCATTTCCATAGAGTTCATACCGGACAGAACACAGGTGACTTCCGGCTGATTCCACAGCCAACGAAATGCCCACTGGGCAGGGGTACGCTGCACAGGATAGTCTGCAAAGACATCCAATGCCTTTTGGGGCAGACGGTTTACCAGCTTGCCGCCACGGAGCGGTTCCATAATCACCACGGGCAAGCCCTTGGATGCGGCATATTGCAGACCTTTGCGACCTGCCTGGGAATTTTCATCCATATAATTATACTGGATTTGGCAGAAATCCCAATCGTAAGCATCCACCAGCTTGCAGAACATATCCGCATTGCCGTGGTAGGAAAAGCCGATCTGCCGGATGGCACCGGATTTCTTTTTCTCCTCCAAAAATTCCAGAACACCCAGCTTTTTCTGCTTTTCCCAGGTCTGCACATCGGTGAGCATATGCATCAGATAATAGTCGATGTAGTCGGTCTTCAGCCGCTTGAGCTGTTCATTGAAGAGCTTTTCCATTCCCTCCCGGGATTTGATGAGATAGTGAGGCAGTTTGGTTGCAATGTACACCTTTTCCCGGACTTGATTTTTTGCCAGGATCTCACCCAATGCCGCTTCGCTGCCGGGATAGATGTAGGCGGTATCGTAATAATTGACACCGGCATTGATGGCAGCCAAAATCTCCCGCTCCGCCTCCGCCATATCGATACTGCCGCCGCTACGCTGGAAGCGCATACAGCCAAAGCCTAAGGCAGATATATCGTTGCCGTATTTATCCTTGCGGTATTTCATACTGCCACCTTCTTCTTGCTTTTATAATACTTTCGGAAAGCAAAGATCTCCGCCGCCAGGCACACAGGCATTGCCGCAAAAATATCCACCACCGAATGCTGCTTGGTAAATGCCACCGACAGGCACACCATAATCACGAACACCGTCACAATGAGCTTTACATACCAAGCTGCGGACTTCTCCTTCAGCCACGCAGAGGCAATACCCAGAGAATACGCCACATGCAGCGACGGGCAGACGCCGGTATTGGTATCGGCAGAGTAGATAATGCCCATGATCCAAGTCAGCACATTCTGCCGTTCAAACGACTCCGGACGCAGGTCCTGCCGGGTGGGAAAGACGATGTAGCACACCATGGCAATGCCTTGGGTAATCATAATATAGGTTTGCAAACCCTTGAAGTTTTCCACATTATAAAGAGCAAAGTACCCCAAGGATATAACGATCAGCACATACCAGCCCACATAGGGGATCACAAACAGTTCGTTGAAAGGAACCATATCGTCCAGCTTACACCAGACCGGGTAGCAATCCTCCGCCGGAATCAGATTCTCTGTCAGAAAATACAGAAGAAAATACACCAGCCAGCCGGACAGTAACAGCAAATGGCGGTACTGAGGGCTTGTGATATTGGAAAGCCGCAAATTGCGGTAATCAACCACAGGTTTTCTCATTCTTCCTCCTCCTTGTTGTAAGGATAGTCCTTTTTCGGCAAATTGGGATATGGTACAACCCTGTGCCGGGGCAAATTGACCGCAATTTCCGTAACTGCGTCCATCAGATACTTGGCAATTTTCTGCCGTTGTTCCTCCATAGGGATGCCTGGGTCATAAGCAATGGGTTTGCCAATATACATCTTCTTAAGCCTCGGCGCAATGTACATAGGCACAAAGGATACTGCCTTTCCGGTACGCTTATAATAGAGCTTTGCCACATCGATAAACCGATCTTGAAAATGGTGGACGATATGGTTATAGGGGTCATAGCACTCCGGGAAGATGATGATATTTGCACCCTCGTCCAGTGCATTCACCGTCTGCTTAAAGGTTGTCAGCAGGCGATTGTCCCGGAACACCGGAATGGTATAGGCATTTTGGAACACGCAGGCAGAGATGGGGGCGACAATATAGGACAGCAGCCTGTAAAACCAGTGGGTCCACTTGGGTTTTCCGCTCCAAAAGTCTTGGAAGGCATATGCCGGGACTTCCTTTAGGTACATCATCTGGTGGGCGCACCAAATCCGCCGTTTCCCCGGAAAATACAGTTCTCCGCAGATAGGACCGTTCATCTGTGTATGGTTACCCACCACAACACAAGGCTCTTCCGGCAGATTTTCCATACCCTCTACCGTCATTTTCGGATAAAACAACCATACAAGGCCCCGAATTATCCGGAAACATAGATAGGAAAATACATTTTTCTTCTTCATCGTTCATCGCTCCTGCACTTATTGTGAAGTATTATAACATAAAACTTTTTTCTTTGCATCTGTTTCTTTACAAATTTACAAAATCATAAAAATCGCCTTGATTTACAAGGCAAAAAGTAGTAAAGTAGCAGGTGGATTATACCCTGCCAACAGGCAAGAGAAAGGATGGTCTGTAATGATTCTCAACAAAGAATTTTTGAACGCCATTGACGCAACCGAGCAAGAGGCTTTGGACCTTTTGATGGAGCTGAGCAAGATTCCTGCTCCCTCCCATCAGGAGGAAAAGCGCGCCGAATTTTGCAAGCAATGGCTGGAAAAGCAGGGTGCCAAGGGTGTGTACATCGATGAAGCGCTGAATGTGATCTATCCCATCGGCTGCACCGAGGATAACCCTGTTGTAATCTTCGCCGCCCACACCGATGTGGTCTTCCCCGACACCGAGGAGCTTCCTATGCGTGTAGAGGGCAACAAGCTCTACTGCCCCGGCATCGGCGATGACACTGCCCATGTGGTTGCCCTTTTGATGGCTGCCAAGTACATCACTCAGCGGAATCTGACACCCAAGGGTTGCGGCATTTTGCTGGTTGCCAACTCCTGCGAGGAGGGTCTTGGCAACTTGAAGGGCACACGGGCACTGATAGACAAGTTCGGTTCCCGTCTGCAGGAGTTCATCACCTTTGATGGTCCCGGCACCAACATCATCGACAGAGCGGTCGGCTCCAAGCGGTACAAGGTGGAGATTGAGACCGAAGGCGGTCACTCTTATAGCCGGTTTGGTAATCGCAATGCCATTGCTTACCTTGCATCCCTCATTAACACTTTGTACACCATGAAGGTTCCCCAGAGAGGTCGCACCACCTACAATGTGGGTACCATCTCCGGCGGCACTTCCGTCAACACCATTGCCCAGAATGCAGAAATGCTCTATGAGTTCCGTTCCGATGACCGGGAGGATCTGGCAGAGATGGAAGCCCACTTCCATGCTGCACTGGACTTTTACCGCACCAAGGGCATCGTCGTCAAGTGTACACTGATGGGCGACCGTCCCTGCGGCGCGCCGGTGGATGAGAAAAAGCACGATGATCTGGTTGCCCGGGCTGCTGAGGCACTGAGAACTTATCGAGGTGTAGAGCCCAAGCTGGGCGCTGCCTCCACCGACTGCAACATCCCTTTGTCCATGGGCATCCCCTCCATTATGGTCCCCTGCTGTCTGGGCGCCGGCGCACACACCCGCGGGGAATACATCGAAATGGACAGTGTTCTTCCCGGTGTAAAGTTTGCAACAGCAATGATCCTGCATTATATGTAAAATACAACATAAAGGAGAAATCATTATGTCTGAGAAAACAACCTTTATTGCCACCGGCGACTCTTTTATGACTCGCAGATTGCCCAAGGACGGCTATCCCGGATTTGATAAAATTCAGAAGATCATCGGTCGCCACGATGTGAAGTTCAACAACCTGGAGATCACCATTCACAACCAGGAAGGCTACCCCGCCACCACCTCCGGTGGCACCTGGGCAATGGCCGAACCGGAGATCCTGGACGATCTGAAGCGCTACGGCTTTAACCTGTACAATACCGCCAATAACCACTCCGGCGACTACAGCCAAGGCGGTGTGATGGCTACCATCAAGTATCTGAAGGAGCGGGATATGGTTTACGCCGGCACCGGCGAGACCCTGCGGGATGCCGCTGCCCCTGCTTATCTGGAAACGCCCAATGCCCGGGTCGCTCTGATCGCTGCCAACTCCACTGTAGCAGGCGCTTCCGCCATTGCCGGTGATCGCAGTGTCAGCATGCAGGTGGGTCGTCCGGGTCTGAACCCCCTGCGCCGTGTCACCACCTACCATGTAGAGCAGAAGTACTTTGATGTACTGAAAGAAGTGTCCGAAACCACCTGCATGAACGCCGGTCAGCTCTACTCCATCGCTTGCGGTTATTCCAATCCCCTGCCTGAAGATCGCTTGAACTTCGGCGGCATCAGCTTCAAGCTGGACGACAAGACCGAAAAGCACACCGCCCCCAACAAGGCAGATATGGAGCGGATGGTTGCCAACATTCAGGAGGCGCGCCGTCAGGCGGATTATGTGCTGGTGAGTATCCACTCCCACACCTTTGACGCTCTGGACACCACTGTCCCTGCCGAGTACTTAAAAACCTTTGCCAAGGCATGTATCGATGCCGGCGCCGATGCCATCCTGGGTCACGGTCCTCACGAGCTGCGGGGCATTGAGATCTACAAGGGCAAGCCCATCTTCTACTCTTTGGGTAACTTCATCTTCCAGACCGAGACTGTTTCTCTGCAGCCTGCCGATGCTTATACAAACAAGAGTATGCCCCACGACACCTTCGTTGGCGAGTATATGAATCAGCGCAGTGCCGACGGCACCCGGGGTTATTGCGTGCTGGAGAACATCTGGCGCAGCGTGATGGCTGCCTTCACCGCTGAGGACGGCAAGGTCACCCAAATCCAGCTCTACCCCATCGATATGCGTATGGGCGCCCCCAGAAGCAAAATGGGTATCCCCCATCTGGCCGAAAACGATGCTGTGCTGAAGTACCTGGCTGAGCTTTCCGCGCCCTTCGGCACCAAGATCACCATCAAGGACAATGTAGGTTATATTGATCTGTAAGAGAGGAAACATATATGGAACATTCTGCACGGATTCAACAGTTGCTGGATGCTAAGAAAAAAACATTTACCGACCTGAATGACGAAATTTGGGGATACGCAGAACCCCGTTTTGCCGAGCACAAGTCCGCTGCCGCCCACTGCCGGGTCATGGAAGCGGAGGGTTTCCGGGTAAAACTGGGTCTTGCCGGTGAGGAGACTGCATTTATTGCCGAATACGGCTCCGGAAAGCCGGTCATCGCCATTTTGGGCGAGTATGACGCACTGGCAGGTCTTTCTCAGCAAGCTGACTCCACAGAGGAAATCCCTGTGGAGGAAGGCGGTCAAGGTGACGGCTGCGGTCACAACACCTTGGGCGCTGCCGGCGCTGCCGCCATTACCGCGCTGAAGGACTATATGGTAGAAAACAACCTGCCCGGCACTATCCGCTTCTACGGCTGTCCTGCCGAGGAAAATGCCGGCGGTAAGGCATTTTTGGTGCGGGACGGATTGTTCAACGATGTGGATATCTGCCTTGCCTACCACCCTTCTACCCTCAATATGGCTGACCAGGGTGGCTCTTTGGCAAACTTCCGTGTATTCTACACCTTTAAGGGCACATCCGCCCACGCAGCCAGCTCCCCCCATATGGGTCGCAGCGCGCTGGATGCCTGCGAGCTGATGAATGTAGGCTGCAACTATATGCGTGAGCATATGATCTCTCAGGCAAGAGTCCACTATGCCTACACCAATGTGGGCGGTACCGCTCCCAACGTGGTCCAGAGCGATGCCCAGCTGCTGTATGCTATGCGCGCACCCACCGTCACACAGGTCAAGGAGCTGTATAACCGCTTGGAAAAGATCGCCAAGGGTGCAGCTATGATGACCGAGACCGAAGTCACCATCAAGCAGGTGGCCGCTTACTCCAACACCATCGCAAACGATGTGATCAACGAGCGGTTTGAGACCTATTTGGATCAATTCTTACCTTTGGATTACACCGAGGAAGAAATGGAGTATCTGCGCAAGTTCTATGCGCTGGTTCCCGATGCTGCCAAGAAGGCCGTGGAAAAAACCGCGATTCAGACCTTCGGCAAGACCGAAAAGGCAAAGGAAGTTGCTGCAATGCCCATTCGGAACTACCTTTACAGAGAGCCTGCCGGCACTACCGGCGGCAAGGGTTCCAACGATGTGGGCGATGTGAGCTGGGTCTGCCCCACCTCCATCGTGCGGACCGCCTGCTATGCTGCCGGTACCACCAGCCACCACTGGACCATCACCGCCCAAGGTAAGTCCTCCGTATGCCACAAAGGTATGCTGCTGGCTGCGGCTGTTATGGCCAGCACCGCTGTGGACTTCCTGACCAAGCCGGAGCTGGTGGCACAGGCAAGAGAAAACTGGCTGACCCGTTTGGACGGCGAGACCTATCCCAATCCCCTGCCTGCTGACTGCAAGCCGGAAATTTGGTAATTACAAAAAGCAAAAGCCTGTTGCAATTTGCAACAGGCTTTTTGTTATGGATTTTCATTTTCTTTGCGGCGGCAGATCAGTAGCGCCAATCCCAGCGCAGAAACACCGGCAACCAGCTTGCCAAGCACCATAATCAGCGCATAACGGCGGTCATAGGAAAGGACAAATGCCAAATGATCGCCAAAGGCATAACCGGCAGATACCGCAAATGCCATATTGAGGATCCGACCTTTTTTGTCCATCTTCTCCAGCATAGAAAAGACAGGGATGGAATTGGCAAGGGTCGTCACCAGTCCCAACACGGAATCATCGGAAACATTCAAGCGTTTGCTCAGCGCCGCCATCGGCTTTTTCAACACCATGGACACCAGTTCCAGCAGCGGAAACACACCTGCCAAAATCACAGAAATGCTGCCGATAATGGTGAATGCCTCCGACAGGGGTGCTGCATTTTTGAAAATGTGGATATCGCCAAACTGCGCCAGCATACCTACCAACAGTCCAAATGTAACAAAGGCCATCAAAAGCTTTCCGATCCAGCCGAACAGACGCACAACAAATTGGGTTTTTTTCAGAAGACCCCAGCAAATCAGACCGGAGATCAGCAGCAAAGGAATGCTGTTGAGCAGCAGTGGCAGAAATCCGCAGCCGATCAGCAGACCTGTAAGAATACAACCCACCGGAATGGTAGCAATACCGCACAGAAGTCCGGTCAGCACATCCGGGTGGATTTTTTTGTCGGTCATCTGCAGCGACAGCGGAATTGCCGGGCAAATGGTAGCGCCCAGCATAGATGCCACGATGATGCCGTGATAGGCGCGCATAGCCTGCGCCTCCGAGAGTGCATATGCCATGGAAGCGCCACCGGCATCTACCGGGAAAAAGCCTGCCAGCACAGACGGGTCAATCCCAACCTTGCCACACAACGGCACCAAAACGCCGGAAAGAGCGTCTGCCAAAACCGGTGACAGAACGATCATACCTGCCATAGAAAGGATCAGTGGACCTGCGGTCATCAATCCCTTTTCAAAAGCAGAGCCAAGACGGAATTTATCGCCACACAATTTATCGATCGCACCCAACAGGGCGAAGAACGCAAAGAAAAGCTCCAACACGGTATATTCAGCCTCCTGCAACATTATGACAGTGTTTATCTTACGGTGTTTTGCAGAATTTGTCAATAAAAACCCCCGCTGGCAAGCGGGGGTATGTATCTTAGTTTTTGCCGGGAACACCGGGTTCGGTCATACCGTGGGCATCCAAAACGCGGTCTACTTCCTCAGCGGTCATAACTCCCCGCTCTACCAACAGTGTGCGGACAGGAATGCCGGTCTTCAGTGCTTCCTTGGCAAGGGATGCTGCCTGCGCATAACCGATGTAGGGGCAAACAGCTGTGATGGGACCGACACTGGCATTGAGCAGATCCAAGCAGCGCGCGGAATTGGCGGTGATACCCTCCACGCAGTTGACGGTGAAGGTTTTGACGGCGCCGGTCAATGCAGTGATAGACTGAAACAGCGCATCGAACACCACAGGCTCAAAAGCATTCAGCTCCAACTGACCGGCCTCAACCGCCATGGAAATGGTCACATCGTTGCCTGCAATCCGGAATGCCACCTGGGTGACCACCTCCGGGATGACGGGGTTAACCTTACCGGGCATAATGGAAGAGCCATTCTGCCGGGAGGGCAGGTTGATCTCGCCAAAGCCGGTACGGGGACCGGAGGACATCAGCCGCAGGTCATTGGCGATCTTGGACAGCGCCAGACCGCACTGCTTCAGTGCGCCGGATACGGCGGCGAAGCAGTCAATATGCTGGGTTCCGTCGATCATATCCTCTGCCTGATAGAAAGGCACGCCGGTCAGTTCCGCAAGCACCTTGGTCACATTATGGAAATAGGTCAGATCGGCATTGATACCGGTACCGATGGCAGTGCCGCCCATATTGACAGGGTACATCTCCGCCTGCACAGCTTCGATCCGACCGATACTGCGGCGGATTGCAGACGCATAGGCAGCAAACTCCTGACCCAAGCGGACAGGCACCGCATCCTGCATCTGGGTACGACCCATTTTGATTACATCATCAAACTCAGCAGCCTTCTTAGCAAATGCCTGCTCCAGCTTGCGGAGTTCGACCAACAGGGGTTGCAGCAAGGTCAACACGGTCATCTTGCCGGCGGTGGGCACAATATCGTTGGTGGACTGACCTTGGTTGACATGGTCATTGGGATGAACAACCGTATAATCGCCCAGCTTGCCGCCCAGCTTTTCAATGGCCACATTGGCAATAACCTCGTTGGCATTCATATTCATAGAAGTGCCGGCGCTGCCCTGAATGGGATCCACGATAAACTGATCGTGATAGTTGCCGGCGCAGACATCGTCACAGGCAGCGATGATGGCATCGGCGATATTTGTCTCCAGCACACCGGCTTCCCGATTGGCAATGGCACAGGCTTTTTTCAGTAATGCCAGATTGTTGATCATCTGCGAGATCATACGATTGCCGGTGATAGGAAAATTCTCCAACGCACGCAAAGACTGAACGCCATAATATACATCAATCGGCAATTCCTTGGTGCCAATGGAATCGGACTCTAAACGCATATTTTCTATACAGGTACTCATAACCGACCCTTCCTTTATCGTTTATTTACAAGGCGAGTATAACACTAGCCATAATTATAATCAAATACATATAGTTATATAGGAAACATTCATAATCCATTATACTTATATTGACAAATTTACAGAGAGTGTTATAATTCATTTTAAGGAAATATTATAATACGAGGCCATAAAATGGAAAACTTATTTTACAAAAAGAAACTGATCTACACCATTGCCAAGGAGCAGAGCTTTTCAAAAGCTGCGCAAAAGCTGTTCATTGCACAGCCGTCACTGAGTTTGATGGTAAAGAATCTGGAGGAGTCGCTGGGCACTCCCCTGTTCGACCGAAGCTGTAAACCCATCCGGCTGACCGAGGCCGGACAGGCTTATATCCGCGCTGCCGAGCAGATCTTTGAGATTGAGCACGCTTATCAAGACTACATTTTGGCGCTGAACAATTTGGAAACCGGCACAATCCGCATCGGCAGCAATCAGCTATTATCCTCTCTTGTGCTGCCAAGGCACATATCTGCATTTGTGCAGAACTACCCCAACATCCGCCTTTCACTGATGGACGCCAACTCCACCACTTTGGAAAACGAGATCATCAACGGTGCGCTGGATCTTGTCATTGACAACAGTGAGCTGTCTACGGATATATTTGAACAAACCTATTTGGCATCGGAGTACCTGCTGCTGGCCGTGCCGGCATCCTTTGCAGAAAATGAGAGCTGCAAATCCTATGGGCTTACCTACCGGGATATTCTGCAAAACCGCCACACCACAGATCTGCCGGCGGTGCCGCTGGAGCATTTTGTAAACACGCCCTTCATTCTGATGAACCGCAATAATGACACCCGCAAGCAGACCAACGCCATCTTCCAGGAGATTCGCTTTACGCCAAAGGTGCTGTTTGAAATGGACCGGCTGGTGAGCCTTTATTCCTATGTAGAGCACGGCACCGCCGCCACCCTGGTCAGCGATACACTGGTGCGGAATATCCGGGGTGTCAATCAGGAGAACATCCTCTTCTATCCCCTGCCCACCCGGCACAAGCGCCGGAACATCTATGCCTACTACAAAAAGAATAAATTCTGTACCAAGGCAATGTCCACCCTCATTGACAGCTTAAACAATCTTACATAAGAAGAAACGGCACCTGTCAAAGCAGGTGCCGTCTTCATTTTACTATTTCCAATCTTATGCTATCAATTCTTTAGAAAGCTCTCGTTACTGTAACAATTCAGAAAGTTCATCATACAGGCATTTTTTCTTGAATTGCTCCAGTTTTGTCTGAAAATCTGTTACAGAAATCATTTTTTCATTGATTTCCACTTCAATTTGTGTCCCTTCCGGGAGTATGGTATCTATTTCGACAAAGCAATAGGTGCATTCCGATCGCACCACTACAATGTAGCTATTGCTTGTATCTATTTCACGCTTTGATTCCGTTACATTGCACTTCAAAACACCGTCGGCATAGCGCACTTCTGTCACTTCCCATACTGCAGATTTTCCGCTTAGCCCTATCAGAACCAAACTATGATCCTGAAAAAATTCTTGCGGACGGTGAAGATTTTTCAAGGTTGTCATATATACAGAATCTTCAAAATATGGGTAGATATTTATTAACGAATCCACATGCTCCTGAAGTGATTCATATGTAAGTAATTTGCCATCTTTGATCTGCGTGAGTTTTACCGCATCCCTTAGATTCAGAAAGGAGCTTTCCCACTGAAATTCCAGTGTTTCCGGTAGCGCATCCTCTTTCTCCTGCTGGGGAGTGTTTTCGGTGTCCTGTGCTCCGGTGTTTTCCGGCTGAGAGTTGCTGCTTTCCTCACTCTGTCCGGTGCTTTGCGCCGGGTCATCCGGAAGCTGGGTCTGCCCGCCTGCGCAGGCAGAAAGCAAAAGAAGGCAGACGATCAAAACCAAACAAATTCCTATGCGATACCGTTTTTTCATATGCGCTACCTTCCTTTCATAATTTGTTCTAATAAATCTAACTCCAATGTACAGGTTTTTATTTGTATAATCATTATAACTTATATGTAATAATTCTGTCAATTGTTGGTAATATAGATTTTGCCTCATCAAATTTGTATACATTAAACACGGCACCTGCTTTTACAAGCAGGTGCCGTTTCTGTTATTCTTCTGTCTGGGTTTCCACCGGTACTTTGCGGATAATGGCGGTCTCCACCTGATAGTTGTGAACCTTTGTGACCGCAATTTGCAAGCCTTCCAGTTCCAACCGGGAGTCCTCCTCCGGCGTGGTGCCCAAATTGTGGAAAATAAGACCGTTGAGGGTATCGTACTCTTCGGATTCCAAAGGCATTTCCAACACTTGGGAAAGCTCCTCCAGCAGCACACTGCCCTCTGCCTGCCACACATTTTCCTCCAGCTGGATAATGGGTTCTGCAGTCTCTTCCTCGGGGATATCATCCTCCAGGTCACCCACCAGTTCCTCAATAAGGTCCTTGATGGTAATGACACCGCTCATACCGCCGTACTCATCCAGCACCACGGCAAACTGCTCGTGCTCTTTCTTCATATTCCGGAACAGCACATCTGCCTTCAGGGATTCCGGCACGATATAGGCATCGCTGACCGCCTGCTCCATCACCGTTTCTTTGGTCTTATCCTTCATACGGAAGTAGATCTTGGTATTCAGCACACCTACCACCCGGTCAGGAGTCTCGTCGCAGATGGGGTAGTATGTATACCGGCTCTCGGCGATGGTCTCATCCCAAGTTTCCAAACTGTCCTCCAGATACAGGAAGGTCACTTCAGTTCTGTGGGTAATGACTTCCTCCACGGGCAGGTTGTCAAACTCAAAAACATTTTGGATAAATTCCCGCTCCTCATTGTCAATGGTGCCGCTTTCGTTGCCGGCATCTACCATCATGCGGATCTCTTCCTCGCTGACCTCCTCCGGCTGGGCATTGGGATCGATCCCCATCAGCCGCAGGACACCGTTGGTAGATATGGTCAGCAACCACACCAGCGGCGCACAGATCTTGGAAATACCACTAATCAGACCGGACATACCCAGCGCCAGCTTTTCCGCGTTGCGCATCGCCACCTGCTTGGGTACCAACTCACCGAACACAAGGGTGAAATAGGACAGCACAATGGTGATAACCACCACGGAGATGGATTCCAGCGCTTCCAAAGTCAAAGGCGCGCCGATTGTTTTCAGCCACGCTGCCAGCATACCGGCAAAGTTCTCCGCAGCAAATGCAGAGCCCAAAAAGCCGGACAAAGTGATGGCAACCTGAATGGTAGCTAAGAAACGGGCAGGCTGGCTGGTAAGCTTTTGCAGGCGCACCGCCCGCCGGTCACCTTCTGTTGCCAATTTTGCCAGTTTATTATCATTCATTGAGATCACAGCGATCTCCGCGCAGGCAAATATTGCGTTGAGCGCAATCAGTGCAACCTGCAGACCAATTATAAAAGGTATATTCATATTAATCTCATTTCCTCCATATTTTTATCAAAAAGTCCCTTAAAAAACAAACAAAAGACCAAGCCCATTCCTACATCCGCAGATGAGGACTACGCTTCGCCTTCACAACTTTATGATATAAGGGAGGATAATCGGGATTACTGTCGCCGTCGTCCATAATGATTAAGGTGTTCTCCTTTCCGAAATATTCAATGGGAATTATATCACATACTTTGGAAAAAGCAAGTGTTTTTCTGAATATTTTCCGTCAGTAATAGGTTAAACAGTAGTTACTATAACTTTCAAAATGTACTACAATGTAGAAAAGGAGGATTTGATATGGAACTACTACAACTTCGATATTTTTACGAAAGTGCACACACAGATACCCGTGAGGTCCGGCGCCAGATCACAGATTTGATTACTCAGTATAGTAAGCTTCACCAAAATAGTCATTTTAAAACAGTTTTTGATTACAGAAACACGGATTTCAAAGAGCACTACACCGTTTATGCCTACTACTCCCCCAAGGAATACTACGGAAATACAAAAGGCTTTATTGATTTCTTAAAAAGCAAGGAGATATAAAAAGTCCCTCACCGGTTTTCCGGTGAGGGATAATTTTATTGATCGTTGACCACTGCAAGAATCTTTTGCAGCAGTTTGGGGTCAAAAGCTTCAAATTCCTCTGCTTCCACAGTTTTTCCGGTCAAGGCACGCAGCCAAAGGGCCGCGGCAGCAAAGCGACCGTAATCGCGCGTTAGATGGTAACCATCCCGGCACAGGGAAAGACCGCCGTTTTGGTAGTCAAATTCGGGGACGGTTTGGCGGAGCTTTTGAATCAACCGACCCACGGGAATGACAGGAATGTTTGCGGATTTTGCCATCTGCTCCGTGGTGGAGATAATGCAATCGTACATCTTCTGTTGATCGTGATCGAACAGTGCAAAACCGCTATGCTGCGAATCCACCTCGTAAGCCCAGGTCTGATGGAACCATATCTGCGCTTTTGGCTGCAAGGTGCGGATCAGCTTGATCAGGTTGGAATAGTAGGGTTCATAGGATTCGGTTCTGCCTGCGTGCTGGCTGACCTGCTGGACTGTTACAATGTCCCAATCGGTCATTTTCAATGCGGCATCAATGGATATTTTCCAGGATGTAAGTATTCCGTTGGGTTCAAAATCATAGGACTCAAGGTTATTCTCCACATTATACCAGTGACGCTCCAGACTGCAACCACCAATGTAAAGGTTCAGAGTCTGCATATCAACATCATTCAGCTTCGCCAACTGGTGGAGCCACTTGTGGGCATCCTGGGAAAAACTGTTGCCAATGGATAACACTTTCATCTTGATTCCTCCGTTTTCTGCAAACGCTCATAAATCTTTCGTGCGCGATAATTTGCCAGTTTGCCACCGAGAAGCAGTGCCGCAAAATAAATGCAGCAATAAACCAATGCCGCTACCAATGCTGCCCAAAATACGGGCTGTTTTTTGCCGTCAACACCCAGTAAATAGCCAAGATGATACCCGCAAAATGCTACCAAGTAGGTGTTTTTTGTCCAAAGCTGCAACAGCACCCACATCACAAAGTAAATCCCCACACCACCGGCAGCATCCAGGCAAATCTCCGTTTTGCTCCGCTGGAGCGTGTCCTTTCTGCGAGATTGCAGAAGCAGCAGAAACAAAAAGCCAAAGACAATGCCAACGCCGGTCATAAGCAGGTCTTCCGCAAGCCTTGCCGTTCCGGCATCGCCGTGATAAAAACCGCGCAAAATGTACATCGGCAGGAGCGATGCCAAAAAAGCCAGTCCGGCAGCGCCCCAAATCCGTCCAAGGGTTCTGAGGAAAATGCCGTGTTTCAACCAATCTTTCATTGCCTCTCCTCCTTTTAAACATAGTAGCACAAACAGGCAGTTTTTACAATCAAAAAAATGTCGAACCAACCGACCACCTGTTGCGTATAGTGGAAACGGGAGGTGAAAATTATGTGCAACTGTAACTGTAGATTCAACTGCACGCTGACCGCTGTTATCACCGCTGTGATCGTAGGTGTGGTGGCAGCATTCCTGCAGATCTTGGGGATCGTCACTGTCACCCCGACATTTTTACTGGTGACATTGGGCATCGGTGTGGTGTATCTGGCTGCGGGTCTTTTGGCATCTTCCGGTTTGCGTCGGGCGGATAGTCGTCCGTTCTGTCTGTGCCGGAATGTCAATACGCTGCTTATCGGCATTTTGGGCACCATTGTCACATCGCTGGTGCTGCTGGCTATAGGCATCACCGCCACCAGCATCCTCAGCGCGGTGCTGGTAGGTCTTCTGCTGTTCTTCCTGTGGCTGACCTTCGCCGCGTCCGCCTGCTTCATCCGCTGCGCCGCTGACTGCGACTAAAGAAATTGGGGAGGGCAATCGCCCTCCCAAACAATTAAATCGTGAAGCACCTTTGTTGCGGTGTAAAAAGCTGCAGATATCCATTGGGTATCTGCAGTTTATGATTGCCAAAAATCTGCCTCGGAAAGATCGGAGATATCGCCATCGACAAAGCCGGATGCAGAAAGGTATTTTTCCACACCGGGACGCAGGTCTTCATATGTATGGTGCGAATCTGAACCATAGGTGATGGGAATTCCCATTTCAAACAGTTCCCGCAAAAAGTCCGCATATTGGGCGCGGAATTTCTCCGTGGTTTTTTTAACATCGAAAAATTGGGAATTGCACTCTGCGTATTTACCGTTTTCCTTAAGGGCGGCAGCAAGTTCCAGTTTCATTGTGCGAGGAATCACATCAAAATCATCGTACCAAATGCGTTTGCCGTGGTACCAGGGATGCCCTAAGATGGTCACCCGCTCGTCGCAGGCAAGCCACATCTGCTGACGGTGCCACTCTTTGATGCAGGCATTCAGGTCCGGAGCCAAGCTGCGGGCACCCGGCACATCCACACGCCAATGGGCAGCGCCCACGGCATAGCGCACACCCAAAGCCATCAATTCCTCTTTGGTGGCCGCCAATTCGATGGTGAAAGGTTCTGACTGAATGGGAGCAACATACCCCTCCCGTGTGCCGGTTTTGGCAATGTAATCATACTCCGGTTTTTCGATGGGGGTCAGCTCCACACCCAACACAAGGTTGGGATATTGCGCTTGTGCTTCCTTGACCGCCTTTACCGAAGCGCGCAAATCACCCATAAACTTTTCATCGTTAAAATTCGCGTGATCGGTAACACCAAAGCGCCGTAAGCCCATCTGTCCGGCATTTTCAGCGATGGTTTCCATGGGCAACGATGCATCGTATGAGTTTTGGCTGTGAATGTGCCAATCGGAATGGATCATAATTTTACCTCTATCACCGTGTTGTGTTTTATGTATCTTATTATAGCACCGGAAAGGAAAATTACAAGGTCACGAAATCGAATCCCTCACCATCACAAATAAAAAACGCAGATACCCAAATGGGTATCTGCATTTTTGAAGACTAACCTTAATTTTGATACAAATGCACCCCCTTTTGAGGTAAGGGGGTGCAAAGTCATTTTAGGGGGTGATTTTATTATCAGAGGGCAACCGCACTTTATCACCCATCGGCTTAAGAATCGGTGTTCCATTTTCGGCAACTACTGTGCCAACAACACCCGTTGCTACATAAGACAAATCTGCAAAATTATTGTCTTTCACCTCTATATTTGCGGTATAGACATCATAGTATGTCGGAAGGTCTTTGGGGTCTTTGGAAGAAAGAGAGGGTACTGTAGTTGCCACAAACAGATCTACGGAAGGATTGTCAGTATTTGAGGTGTCGTAAACCACAATGGATTCCTTTGTTGTTGTATTAAAAACGGAAATTATGGAATGTTGCAAACCTGAACCCCATGAGGATGCAATCAACAAATCCAAATTTCCATCTTCGTCATAATCCCAGGGTACAGCATTTACAAACCCAAAGCCGCCGAAAAACTCGCAAACGGAATATACTTCACCGTCAATTAATGCAAAGGAAGCACAGGAATCGCTGAACTTAAAAATTCTGATATCCGTCTGGTCGGCAACGGAAAGAGGCGTAACATTGTAGCAATGTTTCTCATCAAGTTTCAACCCACTAGATAAGCCGTCCAATTCCATCTCACCGATAATGGACATAAATTCATCAACGGAATCCTTGGTGCATGATACATTCATATAGTCGACATTGTTTTCGGTTTTCTCTGAGTTTTCGGTGTTTTTGTCTGAATTAACGGTATTTAGTCCACAACCACTCAAGGAAATAATTACAATTCCGGTTAAAAGCAAGCAGAACAGGCGTTTCATCGCAGATAACCTCCTACATAATTTGTAATTAAAGTATACCAGATAAATGTAAACTTTTCAATATTTTAACAGAGGATGAGGGATTCGATTTCATTTATGTGTTGCCGCCGTCGAGACCGTCGGCAAGCAACAGTCCACCGGACTGTTGCATTTGGGTGGGTTCGGATCCCTCGAATCTGCAAAAGAAAGAAGCGAACACCAAAAGGTGTTCGCTTCTTTCTGGCAGAGGATGAGGGATTCGAACCCCCGCAAACGGAGTCAGAGTCCGGTGTGCTACCGTTACACTAATCCTCTATCACACGGACGAGATTTATTATACGCAGAATAAAAGAAATGTCAAGCATTTTTTTCAATTCCTGCCAGTTTTTTCTCTTTCGTCCGCAAGTAGTATTTGCAATAGAAATATTTTTATTCACAAGAGATTGCCACAGAAGGCTTAACTGTTTTTCTCCCACGGAAAAGGTTTCCCCTTTAATACATGGTGCTTGATGTACCGGAAAGTCTTCTTCTCTCCCTTTTGGGCAAGCATCTCCAGCAGATAGTCCAGCTCCTGCCGGGTCCGGGGGTGCATACGGTCTTTTTCCAAGCTGTTGCGCAGATACTTTAATGCCGCATCGTCTTTATAATTCTTACCTTGGTAGGTGATGCAAGCCGCACGGCGGTCCATCACCATTTCCACCAAGTATTTTCTGGGCATATGCAGTGACTCATACTTTTTGGTTTCAAGACTCAGATCCGTCCAATATTCATAATGATGACGGTTGCGTCCTTTGTGATGGATCCAGGCTTCGCTGTATCCCTTTTCCTCCCGCTCTGCGGTGTTGGGACTGCGGGTACCTTGGTAATACTTTACACCCACAAGAAACTCCGTGGGCGAATACTTGGACAGGTCATGTACCAATCCCCGCCAGTATAGACCCACTCGGAAGCAGCCGTCCATCACCAGCAGGCGATGCTTGGTGATGGTTTTGAAATGTTGCCACGCTTTCACGATTTTAACAACTCGCTTTCAAAAAAGGAATGCAGGGGGCAACGAAGGCGCCGCCCCCTACAATTGCAATGTAAGAAAAATTATCTTGCCAGGAAACCGATCTTTTTATAGACCTTACGCAGTGTCTTTTCTGCCTCATAGGAAGCGCGCTCTGCGCCACTCCGGTACACGCCCTCCAGGTATGCCTTATCCTTCAGCAGACGGGTAGCCTCTTCACGAACGGGGCGCAGGGTCTCGATAACCGCCTCACCAACCTTAGGCTTAAATGCGCCGTAGCCCTGTCCTGCAAACTCAGCTTCGATCTCTGCAAAGTTCTTGCCGGTAACAGCAGAATAGATACTCATCAGATTGGCAACGCCGGGTTTATTCTCCGGATCGAAACGGACGCAATTCTCTGTATCGGAATCGGTGATGGCCCGCTTGAACTTCCGCTGGATATCCTCCGGACGCTCCATCAGGAACACACAGCCCTCGGGCATGGACTTGCTCATTTTGCTGTCGGGTGCATTCAGGCTCATCACTCTTGCGCCGGTTTCGGGAATATAAGGCTCAGGGATCTTGAACACATCACCGTAGATGCTGTTGAAGCGCTGGGCAACATCTCTTGTCAGCTCGCAGTGCTGCTTCTGATCGTGACCCACGGGAACCAAATCCGGCTGGTACAGCAGAATATCCGCTGCCATCAGCGCAGGATAGGTAAAAAGACCGCCGTTGATATTCTCTGCATTCTTGGCGGACTTATCCTTAAACTGGGTCATACGGGAGAGCTCGCCAAACATAGTGTAGCAGTTGAGCACCCAACCTAATTCCGCGTGCTGGTGGACATGACTCTGGACAAACAGAGTGTTCTTCTCCGGGTCCAAACCGCAGGCGATATACTGGGCAAGCTGCTCCAAGGTGCGGCGGCGCAGGTCTGCCGGGGTCTGCCGGACGGTGATGGTGTGCATATCCGCCATAAAGTAGAAGCACTCATACTGCTCAGCGCGGCTGCTCCAGTTCTTGATTGCACCCAAGTAGTTGCCCAAATGCAGGTCGCCGCTGGGCTGGATGCCGGATAACATTCTTTTCTTTGCGATTTCTTCCATTTTGTTTCCCTCGTTTTCCGTAATTTCTAAATATTTTATCACACCTGTCAGAAAAAGGCAACGGGAAATTGACTTTCCCATCGCTTCCGTGGTATAATAAATTGAAAAATTATGGAGGTTACTGTTTATGAAAGCAGATAACGAATACATAGTTAAGATACGCCGTGAACTGCATATGGTTCCTGAGCTGACCTTTGAGCTTCCCAAGACGCTGGCCATCGTCCGTCGGGAATTGGATGCCATAGGTATCCCCTACACGGAAAAGTACGGTGTTTCCAGCATCGTTGCCACTTTGAATGAAGGCGTAGGCAATAAGACCATTGCCATCCGGGCGGATATGGATGCGCTTCCCATTCAGGAGGAAACCGGATTGGAATTTGCCTCCACCATTCCCGGTCAAATGCACGCCTGCGGTCACGATTGCCACACAGCCATTGTGTTAGGCACTGCCAAGAAACTCAAGGAGATGGAAAAAGACATCAAATGCTGTGTCAAGTTCTTTTTCCAAGCCTCTGAAGAGGGTCCCAGCGGCGCCAAAAGAATGTGCGATGATGGCGTAATGGACGATGTGGATATGATCCTCACCACCCACATTACCCCCCAGCATCCCGCAGGCAAGATCGTCACCAACAAGACCTTCTGCAACGGCGGCTGCCGCAGCTTTATCATTGATCTGTACGGCAAGTCCACCCATGTTTCCAGCCCCCACAACGGTGTGGATGCCATTGCGATGGCAGTGCGGGTCTATTCCGACATTCAGCTGATGCGGGCAAGAGAACTCAATCCCATGGAGCCGGTGGTCATCGGCATCGGTCAGTTCCACGGCGGCACCGCAAATAATATTGTATGCGATCACACCACCCTTCACGGCACGATCCGCACCGCCAATGACGATGTGAGCGATTATGCCGCCAAGCGGATCGATGAGATCGCCCAGTCCGTTGCCAAGGATATGGGCGGTTCTGCAAAGGTGGAATTCAAACCCTTTAATCCTGCCGTTCGCAACGATCACGCCATGGTGGATGCCCTGTTGGAATCCGCCGTTAAGGCAATCGGCCAGGATATGATCGGTGAGCTGGCACCTGCTATGGGCGCAGAGGACTTTGCATACTTTATGAAGTACAAGCCCGGTGTGCGCTTCTGCGTTGGTACCCGGGTGGCAGAGCTGCCCTATGTTCCTGTCCACAACGGCAAAATGGTCGTAGATGAAAGCGGTTTGCACAACGCTGCCGATGTATTTATTCAGTTTATTTTGGATCAAATGGAAAAGTAAGAGGTATAGATTATGGATTATAAAATGTTAGCAGATATTCTGTTCCCCAATGTCACCGATACCCCCGAAATGCTGGAGGAGAAATTTCCCCTGCGGAATTGCCCTGAAGGTGCGGTCATCACCCGTATGGCCCCCTCCCCCACCGGCTTTGTCCATCTGGGCAACCTGGTACAGGGTTTGATTTCCGAGCGGATGGCTCACCAGAGCGGCGGTGTGCTGTTTTTGCGTGTGGAAGACACCGATGCCAAGCGGGAAGTTCCCGGTGCTGTAGAGGTGCTGATCGACACCCTGAAGCACTACGGCATTGAGTTCGACGAGGGCGCTACCCACGGCGGTGACTTTGGCGAGTACGGCCCTTACCGCCAGCGTCAGCGGGCTGATCTGTACCATGTTTTTGCGAAGAAACTGGTTTTGGAAGGTCACGCATACCCCTGCTTCTGCACCGAAGAAGAGTTGGGTGCAATGCGGGAAAAGCAGGAAGCAAACAAGGAGAATTTCGGTTACTACGGCAAGTATGCCATTTGGCGCGACCGCTCTATCGAGGATGTGAAGGCAGAGATCGCTGCCGGCAAACCCTGGGTTCTGCGTTTCCGCAGTGAGGGTTCTATTGAAAACCAGTTCCCCTTTGACGATCTGGTCAAGGGCAAGCTGACCATCACCGAAAATGACATTGACCATGTGTTGCTGAAGTCTGACGGCATTCCCACCTATCACTTTGCCCACGCAGTAGACGATCACCTGATGCGCACCACCCATGTTGTCCGTGGCGACGAGTGGCTGGCTACCCTGCCCTTCCACATTCAGCTGTTTAAGACCCTGGGCTTCAAGCTGCCCAAGTATGTCCACATCGGACCGCTGATGAAGATGGACGGCACTTCCAAACGGAAGCTCTCTAAGCGGAAAGACCCGGAGCTGGCGCTGACCTTCTACAAAGCAGAAGGCTTCCCGGTAGAGGCAGTTTATGAGTATATTATGACCCTCTTAAACTCCAACTACGAGGATTGGCGGCGCGCCAACCCCACCGCATCGGCTACTGAATTTAAGTTCTGCGCCAAGAAGCTGAATCCTGCCGGCAACCTCTTTGACTATGCAAAGCTTACGGATGTTTCTAAGAATGTCATCGCCCTGATGGATGCAGACAAGGTCTACGAACTGCTGACCGAGTGGGCGAAGGAATTCGATAGCGACTTTGCTGAAAAGCTGACCGCTGACCCCGACTACACCAAGGCAATTTTGGCCATTGGTCGCGGCGGCAAAAAGCCCAGAAAGGATCTGGCGGTTTGGACCGAGGCAAAGGGTTATATGGGCTTCTTCTATGATGCCTATCTGGAAAAGCCGGTATTTGACGAGAAATTCTCTTCCGAGACCGTCAAGACTGCCCTGGCAAAGTTCCTGGAGAAGTTTGATATTGCTGATGACTCCGGCGTGTGGTTCGACAAGGTTAAGGCCATCACCGAGGAAATGGGTTTCACCACCGATATGAAGGCCTACAAAGCTGATCCTGACGCAGTCCCCGGCACTGTGGCAGATGTGTCTACCTTCATCCGACAAGCCGTCACCGGCAAGACCAATTCCCCCGATCTGTATACCGTTATGCAGATTTTGGGTTATGACAGAACCGTAGCCAGAATGAAGGCGGTTATGGAAAATCTGTAATAGAAAAGGCGTGCTACCGATGGTAGCACGCTTTTTGTCGTATATACGGACACCCGGGGACGGGTGTCCCTACGAAAGGTTTGCGGGCGATTCGTGAATCGCCCCTACGAAGAAGGACCGGCGCAGACCGGTCCTTACATTTTTGTAACGGCGGGAGCAAAGAATTAAGGTATGCTTGCTATTGAAAGATTCGCTGCGCTCTGCAACACCCCGCCCTACAATATTTTTAGTTTTTCAGACTTTGCAGGGGGGCAGGAATGCGACCGCCACGGGCAATAAAGTCTGCGGCAGATTCGGGGTGAACCGGCATAACCGGTGCCGTTCCCAGCAGTCCGCCCAGTTCCACCCGGTCACCAACAGTCTTGCCGGGGGCGGGGATAATCCGGACAGCGGTTGTCTTGGAATTGACCATACCGACAGCTGCTTCGTCTGCAATGATTGCGGAAATGGTTGCTGCGCTGGTATCGCCGGGGACAGCGATCATATCCAAACCAACAGAACACACGCAGGTCATCGCTTCCAGCTTATCCAGTGTCAGCACACCGCACTCCGCAGCAGCGATCATACCCTCATCCTCAGACACGGGGATAAACGCGCCGGAAAGTCCGCCCACATGGTTGGAAGCCATCACGCCGCCCTTTTTCACGGCATCATTTAACAGTGCTAATGCGGCGGTTGTGCCGTGGGTACCGCAAACTTCCAGACCCATTTCCTCTAAGATGCGGGCAACGGAATCGCCCACAGCCGGGGTAGGTGCCAAGCTCAGGTCTACGATACCGAAGGGTACATCCAGCCGTTTGCCGGCTTCCACACCCACCATCTGACCCATACGGGTAATACGGAAGGCAGTTTTCTTAATGGTCTCCGCTACTACATCAAAGGGCTGACCCTTGACACTTTGCAGCGCGTGGTACACAACGCCCGGACCGGAAACGCCCACATTCAGCTCGCACTCCGGCTCGCCCACACCGTGGAACGCACCTGCCATAAAGGGATTATCCTCCACAGCATTGGCAAAAACCACCAGCTTGCCGCAGCCTAAGCCATCGTTATCCGCGGTCAGCTCTGCGGTTTTTTTGATGATTTGACCCATTTTGGCAACGGCATCCATATTGATACCGGCCTTGGTAGAACCCACATTGACACTGGAGCAGACAAGCTCTGTATCCCGCAGCGCCTCGGGAATGGAATCCATCAAGATCCAATCGCCCTTGGTACAACCCTTTTGCACCAATGCGGAAAAACCGCCGATGAAGTTGACACCGCATTCCTTTGCCGCCTTGTCCATAGCGATGGCAAGGGGTACATAGGAGTCGGTCTTGCAGGCATTGCCCACCAGCGCGATGGGGGTCACGGAGATCCGCTTGTTGACGATGGGAATACCAAATTCCCACTCAATATCCTGTCCCACTTTCACAAGGTTCTGCGCGCAACGGGTGATCTTATCATAGATACGACGGGCACACTCATTCACATCCTCGTGGGCGCAATCCAGAAGGGAAATACCCATGGTGATGGTGCGGATATCCAAGTGCCGCTTGTCGATCATATCCTGGGTGGCTAAAATATCCTTAAAATCCAGCATAATATCTCCTTACACGCGATGCATCGCCTGGAAGATCTCTTCCCGCTGCAGGCGGATGGAAAGTCCCTCCTGCTTGCCCTTTTCCTCTAACTTTTGCGCAAGCTCTGCCACAGGACAGGTAGCATTGGACACATCCACCACCATCATCATAGTGAAATAACCCTGCATAACGGTCTGGCTGATGTCCAAAACATTGATATTGAACGCGGCAAGATCCACGCATACACCGGCAATAATACCAACACGGTCCTTGCCAACCACTGTTAAAATTGCTTTCATATCATTTCTCCTCACAGGTCGTAATCTGCGCAAACGCGGGTATCCAGGAAATGCCAAAAATGTTCCTTGGCAGCCAAATGGGCAGGATGACCGGCATAGTTTTCCAGCGCCTCACGGCTTTCAAACTCGGAGTACAGTGCATAATCCATTCCATTATAGGCAGCGCGGATCTCCATATGGGTAAGGCCGGGGATCACACCCACCAGCGGTTCCAGCTGCGCTTTGATAATAGCGACTGCCTCTTGTTTATCCACGCCCTCTTTGAGGGTGTACAGTACGATATGTTTGACCATAGTTATTCTCCTTATAAAAATACCGGGGCCGGTTGACCGGTCCCGGTATGTAATCGCAGCATTAAGCCTCTTCAGATGCTTCCTCAGCCACTTCGTCAGCGGAATCATCCTCATCCTCCAGCAGTGCGCGGATGGACAGGGAGATGCGCTTGTTCTCAGCGTCGATCTCAGTGATCTTCACCTGGACCTGCTGACCCTCGGACAGAACATCCTCGGGTTTGCCGATGCGCTTGTTAGCGATCTGAGAGATGTGGATCAGGCCGTCAACACCGGGAATGATCTCAGCAAAGGCACCAAAGGTCATCAGCTTGACCACCTTAGCCTCCACGACATCGCCCACATTGTAAGCGGTCATAAACTGGTTCCAGGGGTTCATCTCTGCGGTCTTGTAGCCCAGAGAGATCTTGCGCTTCTCGGGGTCGAAAGCGATGACATAAACATCGATCTCGTCGCCAACATTAACCACCTCAGCGGGGTTCTTGATGCGGTTCCAGCTCAACTCGGAAACGTGAACCATACCGTCCACACCGCCGATGTCCACGAATGCGCCGTAGGAAGTCAGGGACTTCACGACACCGTGGTACTTGGCACCAACTTCGATCTCTGCCCAGATCTTCTCCAGAGCAGCCTTACGGGTCTCAGAAGAGACAGCGCGGATAGAGCCGATAACACGCTTGCGTGCGCGGTTGACCTCAGTGATCTTCAGCTCGGTAGTCTTGCCGACCTGACCTGCCATATCGCCGCCCTTGGCAACGCCGGACTGAGAAGCGGGGATGAACACACGGATGCCCTTAACGGTAGCAACCAGGCCGCCCTTGTTCTCTTCGGTGATAACGCCTTCGATGGTAGCCTTCTCTTCAACATAAGAAGCCATCTCGTCCCAAATCTTCATACCGTCCAGCTTCTTCTTGGACAGCTGGCAGGTACCTTCCTGGTCGTTAACGCGAACAACGAAAACCTCGATCTCGTCGCCAACCTTCAGGATGTCCTCAGGCTTTACAGTGGGATCGGCGCTGACTTCATCATAAGGAATGTAGCCGACGTGCTTGGTGCCCAAGTCGATCTGGACTTCAGTTGCACCGATTCCGGTGACGATACCAGTAACCTTATCTCCTGTATTTAAAGCTTTGATGGACTGCTCGAGAAGTTCGGCAAAGTTCTCCTCCTGTACAGCCTCAACATTAGTAATTTCGCTCATAGTCTTGTTGACCTCCTTTATAATCCACGCCGGGGTCGATGCACCGGCAGTGACTCCAATATCAGTAGCACCGCGGAAGAATTCCGGATCAAGCTCCG
>JAZRLE010000101.1:0-9152 GCA_045646665.1 Faecousia sp.
CCAAAGAACCGGCTTAAGGGGTTCACTCGATCTCCCGATCGAGATGCCGTGCCCCTTAAGAATCCCCCCAGGCTCCTTCTATTGCACTGCTGAAATAGATAGAACCTTGCAGGGTTGTTATTGCGGGATGCCTCCGGCGGGTTTTTGTAGGGGCGATTCACGAATCGCCCGGAAATAAAATATTTATTTTGCAAAAAACTATTGCAAAAACAAAAAAACGGTGGTATACTACCACTGTAAGTAGACTGTTCGTTAGGAAAGAGAGGGGCGCGCCCCTCTCTTTTTTGAGTGCTTTTAGAAGGAGGGAAAAGCTATGAAGGTAACAGAACTGGTTGCCCAGTTTGCCCAGCCCATCATTGAGCAGGCCGGCTGTAGCCTGTGGGATGTGGAATATGTCCGGGAGGGCGCAGAGCGGTACCTGCGTATTTATATTGATAAGGATGGCGGTATCGACATCGACGATTGCGAGAAGATCCACAGAGCCATCGATCCCATTCTGGACGAGAAAGACCCCATTGCCGAAAGCTATCATTTTGAGGTCTGCTCGGCAGGTATCGAGCGGGCGCTGAAGCGACCCGGTGATTTTGCCCGGTTTATGGACAGCCCCGTGCTGGTGAAGCTTTACCGCCCCAGAAACGGTCTGAAGGAAATTCCCGGCATTCTCCGTGGCTATGAAGACGGTAAAGTCACCGTGGAGGCCGGTAAGGAAACGATCACATTTGAAAAATCTGAGGTCGCATTGGTGCGGCTTCGTGTGGAATTTTAATAGGAGGAAATTATGGCACGCACTAAGAAAAAGACAGAAGCTCCCCAGGTGGATATCGGCGCAGAGATCTTCGCCAGCCTGCGGGATTTGGAAAAGATCAAGGGTATCCCCGTTTCCTATATGGTCGACCGGCTGAAGCAGGCACTGACCAACGCTTACCGGAAAGATCGGGAGGATCATCGGGATCTGCCTGCCGAGAATGTGGTGGTAGACCTGAGTGAAAAGGGTCTTTTTATGCATTTGGTGAAAACCGCGGTGGAGGAAGTGGAGGATTCCGCACTGGAGATCCACATCGATGCCGCCCGCAATGTCAATCCTGACATCCAGGTGGGTGAGACCGTATCCATCCCCGTAGATATTCAGAAATTCGGCCGTATTGCCGCCCAGACCGCCAAGCAGGTGGTGATCCAGGGTATCCGGGAGGCAGAGCGCGGCGCCATTTATGAGAGCTACTCCTCCAAGTCTCAGGAGCTGCTCACCGGCACTGTCCTGCGTATCGACCCCACCGGCGATATCTTCGTCCGTATGGGTCAGGGCACCGAGCAGAGTGATGCCGTCCTGCGCACCACTGAGCAGATCCCCGGCGAGACCTACGAGCCCGGCGATCTGATCCGTGTCTATGTGCTGGAAGTACACAAAGCACCCCGCGGTCCGTTGGTACATGTATCCCGCACCCATCCCAATGTGGTGCGCCGTCTGTTTGAACTGGAGACTCCGGAAATCGCTGACGGTCAGGTGGAGATCCGCAACATCGCCCGTGAGGCAGGCTCCCGCAGCAAGATCGCTGTCCGGGCAGCTATGGAGAATGTGGATCCCGTGGGCGCTTGCGTCGGACCCAGAGGCGGTCGTGTAGGCGCAGTTGTGGAAGAGTTGAACGGTGAAAAGATCGACATCGTTGTGTGGAGCGAAGATCCCTGCGAGTATGTCAAGGCAGCGCTGAGTCCTGCCGATGTCATCAGCGTGGAGATGGATCCCACCAATCCCAAGGGCTGCCGCGTTGTGGTGCCCGATGATCAGCTGAGCCTTGCCATCGGCAAGGAGGGTCAGAATGCCCGTCTGGCCGCGCGCCTGACCGGTTTGAAGATCGATATCAAGCCTGCTTCTCAGGCATAAAAAAATACGCCCCTTGCCTCTCCCTGTGGGAGAGGTGGCTGAGCAAAGCGAAGCCGGAGAGGGGCCTCTCAGTCAGCTTCGCTGTCAGCTCTCCCAGAGGGAGAGCCAAGTGCGATTTGAAAAACAGGAGGTAGTCCTATGCAAAAGAAGATCCCCCAGCGGCAGTGTATGGGCTGCCGGGAACGAAAAGCCAAACGGGAACTGATCCGGGTGGTCCGGGGTACTGACGGCACAGTCAGTCTGGATTTCGGCGGCAAGCTCAACGGACGGGGCGCTTACATCTGTCCCGACCCGGAGTGCCTGAAAAAGGCGCAGAAGGCCAAATCGCTGGAGCGGAGCTTAGAGGTTCCCATCCCCCAGGAGGTCTATGACCGTCTGGCAAAGGAAATGGAGAATGCCAATGGATAAGTCGCTGAATTATCTGGCCCTTGCCAGAAAGGCCGGTCGCGTTGAGCTGGGTGAGGAGCCTGCCGGTGCCGCTGCCCGGGCGCAAAAAGCGCGACTCATCATCGTGGCAAGCGACGCAACCGACCATACCTGGCGGCGGGCGCAGAGCTTTGTGGCAGGTACCCAGCAGATCTGTCTGAAGGTTCCCTACACCAAGGATGAACTGGGGCAAGCCATCGGTCGCACCGCATTGGCTTTGGCCGCATTTACCGATCCGGCCTTGGCGCTGGGTTTTGTGAAAGCGTTGGGACAGCCGGAGCGTTACAAGGCAGAATTGGAAAGCTTGGATAAGCGCGCCCAGCGGATCCAGCAGCGGCAAAAGGAAGCCAAAGCCCACGAAAAGAATGTGCGAACAGGAAAGAAGAAGTAGTTTAATTGACGATGGACAATGGGCAATGGACAATTAAGGTGCAGCCTTAACTGTCAATTGTCAATTGTCAACTGTCAACTCCCATATTTGGAGGTGCATTGTATTGAGTTTAGAGTTTAAGTACAGAGTAAAAGAGGTAGCCACTGATTTTGGTCTTACCCCTAAGGATATTGCAGAGGTGATGGGCAAGTTTTTTGAAAAGCCCAAGTCCAACACACAGGTTCTGACTGAGGAAGAGCTGAATGTGATCTTTGATTATATGACCCAGACCAACCAGATCACTTCTCTGGAGGCTGTGTTTGCTGTGCAGCCTAAGCCTAAGGCAGAGGAACCCAAGGTCGAGGAGAAACCCGCTCCCAAGGCCGAGGAAAAGAAGCCTGCTGACAAGAAGCCCGAGGAAAAGAAGAATGTAGGGGGCGGCGCCCTCGACGCCCCGCAAAAGACAGCCCCCAAGGCAGAAGAAAAGCCTGCAAAGCCTGCTGAGCCGGAGCGCAAGCGGGAGCGCCGGGTGGTGGATACCTCCGCGGTGCAGGTGAACTCTGCCCGTTTTGATGACCGGGTGGACGATCTGGTTTCTGAGCGCGTCCAGAATTATCAGGGCGGCAAGCAGCGCATCGGCGGCAAGAAGGGTCAGCAGCAGCAGAACAAGAAGGACAATAAGTTTGCTAAGGGCAACAAGTCCCGCAATGAAGAGCAGGAAAAGATGCGCCGTCTGCAGATGGAGGTTGCCCGGAAGGCACCTGTTACCGTCAAGATCCCCGAGGAGATCACCGTGGGCGAGCTGGCAAGCCGTATGAAGAAGACTGCCGGCGAGGTCATTAAGCTTCTGATGAAGAACGGTGTCATGGCAGGCATTAACCAAGCCATCGACTTTGATACTGCTGAGTTTGTGGCCACAGAGATGGGCTGTAAGGTGGAAAAGGAGATCACCGTCACCATCGAAGAGCGGATCATCGACGATCACGAGGACACCGCAGACGAGCTGCAGGGTCGCGCACCTGTTGTGGTGGTTATGGGTCACGTTGACCACGGTAAGACCTCCACTTTGGATGCCATCCGCAACACCTCCGTCACTGCCGGTGAGGCCGGCGGCATTACCCAGCACATCGGCGCATATACCGTCGAGTGCAACGGTCAGCCCATTACCTTCCTGGACACCCCCGGTCACGCAGCATTTACCTCTATGCGTGCCCGTGGCGCTATGTGTACGGATATTGCCATTCTGGTGGTAGCTGCCGATGACGGCATTATGCCCCAGACCATCGAATCCATCAACCACGCAAAGGCCGCCAATGTGCCCATCATCGTTGCTATCAACAAGATGGATAAGCCGGAGGCCAACCCCGACAAGATCAAGCAGCAGCTGACCGAGCACGATCTGATCCCCGAAGAGTGGGGCGGCGACACCATCATCTGTCCCATCTCCGCCAAGACCGGTATGGGTCTGGATAACCTGCTGGAAATGGTCCTGCTGACCGCTGAGGTGCAGGAGCTGAAGGCAAACCCCGACCGTCGAGCCAAGGGTACGGTCATCGAAGCCCGTCTGGACAAAACCAGAGGTCCTATCGCAACATTGCTGGTGCAGAACGGCACCTTGAATCAGGGCGATATCATCATTGCAGGCACCGCCGTTGGCCGTGTCCGTGTGATGACCAATGATAAGGGTCGCACCGTGAAAAATGCCGGTCCCTCCATTCCCGTGGAGATCACCGGTCTTGCTGAAGTCCCCGCCCCCGGTGACGAGTTCAATGCCGTTACCGACGAGCGTATGGCAAGAGAGCTGGTGGAACAGCGGAAGCAGGCTGCCAAGGATGCAGCTGCCAACGCTATGCAGAAGGTCACTCTGGATAACCTCTTTGCCAAGATGCAAGAGGGCGAGATGAAGGAGCTGGCGCTGCTGGTTAAGGCAGATGTGCAGGGTTCTGCTGAGGCTGTGAAGGCAAGCCTTGAGAAGATCTCCAACGAGGAAGTCCGTGTCCGTGTGATTCACACCGGCGTCGGCGCTATCAACGAATCCGATATTCTGCTGGCTTCCACTGCCGGCGCGATCATCGTTGGCTTTAATGTCCGTCCCGACGCAGGCGCCCAGGCATCCGCCCAGCGGACCGCCGTGGATATGCGGTTCTACCGGGTCATCTATGATGCTATCGACGAGATCGAAGCAGCTATGAAGGGTATGTTGGCGCCCAAGTTCCAGGAGGTCGTCATCGGTCACGCCGAGGTGCGTATGACCTACAAGGTTTCCGCCATCGGTACCATCGCCGGCTGTATGGTCAAGGACGGCAAGGTCACCCGGGATGCCCAGGTTCGCGTATTGCGGGACAATGTGGTTATCCACGAGGGCGAGGTTGGCTCTTTGCAGCGGTTTAAGGACCAGGCGAAGGAAGTCACTGCCGGCTTTGAGTGCGGTATGAGCATCTTGAAGTTCAACGACATCAAGGAAGGCGACATTTTCGAATGCTTCGCTATGGAAGAAGTAAAACGGTAAAAAGAGGGCCGCACCGCAGCGGGGGTGGGGCACTCTTTTCACCAATGCAAAATGCAGAATGTAAAATGCAAAATGATATTTCTTTGACGAAACTTTACACTTTGCATTTTGCACTTTGCATTACACGACGAAAGGAGTGTTTTTTATGGCATCCAATCGCATTGGAAGAATCAACGAAGAAATTCAAAAGGAACTGGCAAATCTCATTCGAAATCTGAAAGATCCCCGGGTGCAGGATACTATGATCTCCATCACCCATGTGGAAACAACCCCCGATCTGCGCTTTGCCAAGGTGTATGTGAGCTTTTTGCAGGAAGAGCGGGCTGCAGATGCCCTGAAGGGCTTGAAGTCTGCCGGCGGCTATCTGCGTCGGGAGCTGGGTCGTGCGCTGAATCTGCGCCATACCCCGGAGCTGACCTGGGCGCAGGATGATTCCATCACCTACGGTGCAAAAATGATGAAGCTCATCAATTCTTTAGAGGTAGATAAAAATGCAGATTCTGACGAAGGAACAGACAGCTGAATATTTATCCCAAAATGACAATTATGTGATTCTGACCCACCGTCGTCCCGACGGGGATACCTTGGGCAGCGCCGCGGTGCTCTGCCGGGGTCTGCGGCGGCGGGGTAAGACCGCCCATATTCTCCGCAACCCGGAAATCACCGCAAAATATGCCCACCTCCACGAGGGTCTGACCACCGAGCAGGTGAAAGATAGCGATATTTTGGTTGCGGTGGATACCGCTTCCAGTGGTATGCTGCCGGAGGCATTTGCCCGGTATGCTGACCGCATCGCACTGCGCATCGACCACCACGCAACCGCATCTTCCTTTACGGAAATGGAACTGGTAGAGCCGGAGGCTGCTGCCTGCGGCGAGCTGGTTGCCGACATTTTGTCACTGATGCGCCCCCATTATCATATGGACAAGGCTATGGCAAATGCCCTGTATATTGCCATTTCCACAGACACCGGCTGCTTCCGCTATGCCAACACCACCGCCAAGACCTTTGAGGTTGCCGCCTATTGCGCATATAGAGGCGCAGATCTGTTTGCCATCAATCAGGCGCTCTTTGATACCAATTCCTTAGGTCGCCTGCGGTTGCAGGGTTGGCTTGTGGAACACGCGATCTTTATGGCAGACGGTGCCATCGCCATCTGTGCGCTGCCCAAGTCGGTAGAAGAGGATTTGGGTCTGACGGAAGACGATCTGGAGAATATCTCCGGTTTCCCCCGTTCCATTGAGGGGGTTAAAATTGCTGCTACCCTCCGGGAAGATGGTGAAAACCGCGTTAAAATCTCTGTCCGGGCAGTGCCTGGGTATGATGCTGCTGCCATCTGCGCTGCCTTTGGCGGCGGCGGGCATAAAGGCGCAGCCGGCGCAAGTATGACCTGCTCTATGGCAGAGGCGGTAGAGGCAATCAAAGCAGCAATGCCGAAAATATAGTTAAAAAGTAAAGTGTTTTGCCTGTTACTTGGCTCTCCCTCTGGGAGAGCTGGCAAAAATCTATGATTTTTGACTGAGAGGGTCATACAAATCAAGAGAGACCCTCTCCGTCAGCCTGTTCGGCTGACACCTCCCCCAAAGGGGGGAGGCAAGGCACAAAGAGGAACTTATTTATGGACGGAATTGTAATTGTAGACAAGCCGCAGGATTGGACAAGTCAGGATGTGACCGCCAAGCTGCGAGGGGTCTTTCAGACCCGGCGCATCGGTCACGGCGGTACGCTGGATCCCCTGGCGACCGGTGTTTTGCCGGTGTTTGTGGGTCGTGCCACCCGGGGTGTGGAATTTTTTGAACACGCGGACAAGACCTATGAAACGGTTCTGCGGTTAGGCATCGCCACCGACACGGAGGATATCACCGGCACTGTGCTGGAAGAAAAGCCCGTCACGGTCACCGAAGGGGAGCTCCCAGCGGTTTTGGAGCGGTTCAAGGGGGATATTCAGCAGATTCCGCCTATGTATTCTGCCATTAAAATAAACGGGCAAAAGCTCTGCGACCTTGCTCGCAAAGGCAGGGAAGTGGAGCGCAAACCCCGGACGATCACCATCCACGCTCTGGATTTTCTGGGTATGGAGGGGGCGGATGTGCGCTTGCGGGTGCACTGCTCCAAGGGCACCTATATTCGTACATTGTGCAAGGATATCGGTGATGCCCTCGGTTGCGGCGGATGTATGGCGGCACTGCGGCGGGTCACTGCCGGCAGCTACGATATCCGGGATGCCATCCCGCTTTCTGAACTGGTGGCGAGCAACGACCCCGGTCGGTATCTGCGTGGTGTGGACTCGATGTTCGAACAATATCCTGCCGTTACATTAACAGAAAAGCAGGCGCTCCGCACCCGCAACGGCAACAGTTTCTCCATCGACTTACCCGAAGGCACCTATCGCGCCTATGACAAGGACAGCGAATTTTTGATGCTGGCAAAAGTCACCGATGGAGTTATGTCAACCATCAAAAGCTTTTTTGGTGTTGTGTAGGGGCGAGCATTGCTCGTCCGTTCGGATGTTATGATATGTGTTGCGGACGACCGATGGTCGCCCCTACAAAAGGAATTCTTATGAATCAAAAGACAATTTATGCCTTAGGCTTTTTTGACGGGGTACATCTGGGGCATCAGGCGCTGCTGAAAGCCTGCCGGGAACTGGCGCAGATGCATGGCTGCCAAGCCGGTGCGGTGACCTTTACCGCCCATCCGGACGGACTGGTTTTCGGAAAAGCCCCGGCGCTTCTGAGCACAAAAGAAGATAAAAAACGGCTGCTGTATGCCTACGGTATGGATACGGTGGTGGAGTTGCCCTTTGACCGGACACTGATGACCACCCCTTGGTCGGATTTTTTGACCCAACTGATTGCCGGTGGCGCTGCCGGCTTTGTCTGCGGTGATGACTTTCGTTTCGGCGCCGGCGGCAGCGGTACGGCGAAAGAACTGACGGACTTTTGCCAAAGTCGGGGCTTGCCCTGTGCGGTAGTGCCGGAGCAGATGTTGGATGGAGAACGGATTTCCTCCACCCGGATCCGGGCAAGCCTGGAACTGGGGGATATGGAGCAGGTAACCACCCTGTTGGGGCATCCTTATATTTTGACCGGGCAGGTGATGACCGGCAAGCAGCTGGGTCGCACCATCGGTGTGCCCACAGCAAATCTCTGTGTACCGGAGGGCTTACTGACACCGCCTTACGGTGTGTATGCCTGCAAGGTGCGCTTTGATGGCAGGGAATATGCCGCAGTCACCAATGTGGGCATCCGCCCTACTGTTTCCGGCGAGGGTGTGACGGTGGAAGCGCATTTGCTGGATTTTGACGGCGACCTGTACGGCACGGAGATCACCGTTGCCTTTTATAAATATCTCCGCCCGGAGCAAAAATTCGATTCTCTGGAGGCGTTAAAGGCGCAAATTGCCGCGGATATCGCTAAAGTGCGCACTGCTTGGAAATAATCCCTGTAGGGGCGAGCATTGCTCGTCCGCAAGACAGCAAAGACCGATATTGTAACGGACGACCGATGGTCGCCCCTACAATTTATTATAAAAAGTTCAAAATTACCGAAAATATTGAAATTTTCCCTTTACTTTTGGAAAAACTTATGGTAAGATAGTCGGGCTGGCTATGTCCGGCATATCCCGTTGCTCAGTTTTGGGACGACACCGACCCTTTACTTGGCGCGAGGAAATATTAAAAAAGGTGGAAAACACAATGATCGAGAAAGAAAAGAAGACCCAAGTTATTTTGGAAAACGCAATCCATGAGGGCGACACCGGTTCTGCAGAAGTGCAGGTTGCCATCCTCACTGCCCGTATCAACGAGCTGACTGACCATCTGCGTACCCACAAGCACGACAACCACTCCCGTCGTGGTCTGCTGATGATGGTTGGTAAGCGCCGCAAGATGCTGGACTATCTGGCAAAGAAGGATATCAACCGTTACCGTGCTCTGATCGCCAAGCTGGGTATCCGTAAGTAAGTAT